>CAISVF010000444.1 GCA_903888765.1 uncultured Verrucomicrobia subdivision 3 bacterium
ACATTCTGCGCACCGGGCGCCAGCGGATTTGCCCGGACATGCTCAATGATTTTCGGAATATCAAAAGTGTGGGCACCGGATTGCAGATAGAGAGCAATGAGCCCAAGGAGAGCAATCAGTGCCCCGATACTCAAATAAAGGGTGATCTGGAAGGTAGCGTAGTTCTTCTTTTCCCCCCGGCCCCAGATGCCAATCATGATGAAGGTTGGCACCAGAGCGAGTTCATGGAGAAAATAGAAAAAGAACAGATCGAGCGAGGCAAATGCCCCCAGAATGCCGCCGGCCATGACGAGCAGCAGAATATAGAACTCCTTTTCCCGCGTTTGAATTTCCCACGAGCAGAGGGCGGCGGCAAAGGCAACGATGGCCCCCATCAAGATCAGGCCCACATTCAAGCCATCCACTCCCACATGATAACTGATACCGAGGGATTCGACCCAGGGAATCTGCTGAACGAACCGGTAGCCCTCCGCATCCGGCGCCGCGCAGCCGTAACCACAAAACAGCTTCACGGCGAGCACGGCGGAAGCCAGGGTGGCCAGCACCGCGATGGCGCGAATGACGACACGATAATTGCGCGGCACAACCACCAGCGCCAACGCTGCCAGCAGCGGCCAACCCGCGATGTAAGTCAGAATGGACATTTTATTTTCCCAAAACCAAATAGAGCAATAGGGCCACGCCAAGCACAAACAGGAAGGCGTAGGTCTGGAGATTGCCGGTCTGCACCAGACGCAGCGCGCGACCGCTTAAATCCGTGCCGCCACGAATGGCCCCGATGATCGCGCCTTCGAGAATCCAGCGATCTATCCAATCGGCCGCTGCCGCAATCCAATCATGCGCGCGGATGAAGGTGGCCTCGTAAAATTCGTCGAAATAAAATTTGTTCTTCATCGCCGTCGCCAAGCCGCCGAGTTTGGCGGGCAGCGGATCGGACGCGGCGCTGCGGTAAAGTGACCGGGCAAGGAGAAAGCCGATGACCACCGCCCCAAGGCCGCAGAACATAGCGAGCTTGTTGCTCAGTGGCTCGATCGCCTGCTGCCAAACCGAAAGCAGCTCGTATTCATGCGCGAGCTGCGATCCGTAGTTATTGGTGATGCCGATAAAACCGCCGGCGAAAGAGAACACCGCCAGCGCGATCAGCGGGAGCGTTATTACCAGCGGCGATTCGTGCGCATGCGCAGCGGCTTTGGATTTTTCCTGACCGCAGAAAACCACGAAGAACAACCGGAACGTATAGAACGCCGTCAGCGCAGCCACAAAAACTCCGACACCGAAAAGCAGGTAGCTTTTCTGCGCCAAGGCTTGCGCGAGAATGGCGTCCTTGGAATAGAAGCCGCTGAACGGCGGAACTCCGCACAAGGCCAGCGTGCCGATAGTGAAGGTCAAAAACGTAACGGGCATTTTCTTGCGCAAGTTGCCCATTTGCCAAATATCCTGCTCGTGATGCATGCCGATGATGACGGAGCCGGCGGCCAAAAACAGCAGCGCCTTGAAAAACGCGTGCGTGGTCAGATGGAACATCGCGGGCGTCGGGCCATGCAAACCCACCGTCATCACCATGTAGCCGAGCTGCGAAAGCGTGGAATACGCGATGATGCGCTTGATGTCGTTTTGCTGGACCGCCATGAGCGCGGCCAGCAGCGCGGTGAACCCACCGATGTAGGAAATAACGTGCAGGGATTCGGCGTTGAACAAAAACAGCGAGCGGCAAAGCATGTAAACACCAGCGGCCACCATTGTCGCGGCGTGGATCAGGGCGGACACCGGCGTCGGGCCTTCCATCGCGTCGGGCAACCAGACGTGCAGCGGGAACTGCGCAGACTTGCCCATTGCACCGCAGAAAATCAGCAAGCCCGCGAGCGTGGCGCTCGCGCCGAGCAGCGCGGGATTGGCTGCGAGCGCGGATTGCAGGGTGGAAAAACTCAGGGAACCCAACAATCCCCAAACCATCAGAATGCCTAAGAGAAAACCAAAGTCGCCGAGGCGGTTGGTAATAAAGGCTTTTTTTGCTGCGTCGCCGGCGCTGGGTTTTTCAAACCAGAAACCGATGAGCAGGTAGCTAGAAACACCGACCAGTTCCCAGAAAATAAACATCATCAAAAAATTGTTCGCCAGAACAATGCCGAGCATGGAGAAGGTAAACAGACTCAGGCAGGCGAAGAAGCGCGCCATACTTTCGTCCTCGTGCATATAACCATAGGAATAAATATGAATCAAACCACCGACGCCGGTGACGACCAGAAGCATCATCATGCTCAAGGCATCAAGCTTCAGTCCGAAATCAACTTGCAGCCCGCCAATGGAAAGCCAGTTCGTCGAGGTTTCACCGCTGAAGTGAAAACCGTTGGCCGTGATGAAGAGCAAGGTCAGAACAAAGCCGGCGACCACCGCGCCGATGGAGATCAGGCTGCTGACGGTTTTGCTCCGCAGGGTAAAAAGCGTTATCACCGCCGCGGACAGCAGCGGCAGGAACAAAATCAGCCAGGGTAAATTTTCGTATTTCATCCGTCAGAGTTTCATCGAGGTCAGGTCTTCGACGTGAGCAGACTGGCGCTTGCGGAACAAGGCCACGATCAGGGCGAGCCCCACGGCCACTTCCGCCGCTGCCACCGTGATGATGAAAAACACCAGCACCTGGCCGTCCAGCTTGTTATTGAACCGCGAAAAAGAAACCAGCGCGAGGTTGGCGGCATTGAGCATCAGCTCCAGCGACATGTACATGACCAGCAGATTGCGGCGCAGAATCACCCCGAGCAAACCCAGGCAAAACAGGATCATGCTCACGGCCAGATAATGTTGAAGTCCGACGTGCATATTTTAGTCGGCAGAGCGAAGGCAGGAGAGGCGAGCCAGGATTTGCGCCGCGCGCAATTTCCCAACGCCAATCGGCCATCGGCTATTTGCCAGGTTTTTCATTCCAATTTTTTCTTGCTCAATAGAATCACGCCAATCATGGCCACGAGGAGCAACACCGAGACGATTTCAAAAGGAAGCGTGTATTGGGTGAACAGCAGTTTGCCCAGCGCATAGGTGTCGCCTTCCAGCGCGGGCGGCGCGGCATCCGTTTTGACGGAGGCCAGCGATTTCAAGAAAATGCTGGCGACGGTGCCCACGGAAATCAAACCAGCAACCAGACCGAACATTTTGATTTTGCGCCGCAACTCCTCCTTCAAATCCAAGAGCATGATCACGAACAGGAACAAAACCATGACCGCCCCGGCATAAACAATGATCTGCACGATGCCGAGAAAGAAGGCATGAAGCAGCACGAACAACCCGGACATCGAGATGATGGTCAGGACCAGAAACATGGCGCTCGTGACAGGGTTACGGCTGAAGGGGTTCGCGATGACAAGAATGCCACAAAGCAAGGTAAGCGCCGCAAAGACATAAAACAATACGTCCTCGACACCGCCACAGCTGATCCAATTGTTGATTGCTTCCATTGCCAGTTAAACTTTCACCGGAAAACTTTCCTGCGCCTTGGCCTCCTCCAGCTTGTGTTTCCACTTCTGGATGCCGGGACTGACGCCACCGAGCGACAGGAGTTTTTCCTTATTATAAATCAATTCGCCACGGCTCAAGGCGGTAAGCGAATAATCCTGCTGCAAAAAGATGGCTTCTTCCGGACACACCTCCTGGCAAAAGCCGCAGAAAATGCAACGGAGCATGTTGATCTCGAATTCCGCCGGCATTTTTTCCGCATTGGGGCGGTCCGCCTTGCGCCCGTCGTTACCCGGCGGGGTGATCCGAATGGCCTTGGGGGGACAAACAAATTCGCAAAGCTGACACGAAACGCATTTAGTGCTCCCTTCCTGATCCTTCACCAGATAAGGAGCGCCGCGATAACCGGTCGGCAGCGTCCATTTCTGCTCGGGATATTCCATCGTCACCACCTTGCGCTGGATGAGCGTGGAGTACGCATGCTTGAGGGTGACTTTCAACCCGCCGGCAATGGCCGGCAGATACAGTTTTTCCCAAAATGTAAGCGGTTTACGGTTGACGGTTATCGCCATATCAACTCCGGATCCACAGCCAGACGGCCGTGATTAAAATGTTCACCAATGCGAGCGGCAAAAACCGCCGCCAGCCCAAGTCCATCAACTGGTCATAACGAAAACGCGGGAACATCCAGCGCACCCAGATGAATATCACCATGAAAAACAGCATTTTGACCAGGAAAACCAGGATCTGCACCAGGCCCATGCCCAGAGAAGTTGCGGCGTGATCCAGCCCCCAGAACGGAAGCGTCCAGCCGCCGAAAAACAGCGTCACCATCATGGCCGACGAGGCCACCATATTGGAGTATTCCGCGAGAAAAAACAGGGCGAACTTCATGGAACCGTATTCGGTATGATAGCCGCCGACGAGTTCGGTCTCCGCCTCCGGCAAATCGAAAGGCGTACGGTTTGTTTCTGCAAACGAAGCGACCATGAAAATAACAAATGAAATCGGGGCATACAGCACCAGCCAGCCATGGGAGGATTGCCAGCCGATAATCTGGCTGAGATTTAAATTGCCGACGATCAGGAGCAGGGGAATGACCGACATGCCCATGGAAATTTCATAAGAAATCATCTGCGCGCTGGAACGAATCCCGCCAAACATGGGATATTTGGAATTCGCGGCGTAACCGGCCAGCACGATGCCATAGACGCCCATGGAAACGATGCCGAAAGTGTAAAGAATGCCGACATTCAAATCCGCAATGACCATTTTCTGGGCCCCGATTTGAGAACCGAAGGGAATGACCGCCACCGTGAGCATGGCCGGAATCACCGATATTGCCGGAGCCAGAAAGAAATAAATCTTCTTCACCCCGGCCGGGGTGAAATCCTCCTTGAATAAAAACTTCAGTCCATCCGCAAGCGGCTGGAACATGCCCCAGCGGGTCAGGAGCGGCCCGAGAACCGGAAGGTATTTGGCAAAAGGCGGTGCCGTGCGATTGGGGCCGACGCGGTCCTGAATCCACGCGGAAATTTTGCGCTCGGCCAACACGGAATACGCCACGAGGCCCTGCACCACCCCCACGACGATGGCGATTTTGACCAAACTAAAGATGATAAAATTCCAGTCCATTTCAGTTTAGATTTGCACCGTCACGCCGGTATCGCCGAGGGCCTGCCAAGTGAGCCCATTGAACGCGGCCACTTCCCTGGCCATCTGGTTGAAGAGGGATTCGACCGTCAATCCGTTGTTTTGACCGGTTACGTGGTGAACGAGCTCCTGCAAAAACTCCCATTCGGCACGCGCGACGCCGGGAGCCTCGACCGCTTTCATGAACTTCTGAACCCGGCCCTTGCCGCTGGTAAACGTGCCGCGTTTTTCGGCCGGCGCGGCACCGGGCAATACGAAGTGCGCCAGCCTGGTCGTTTCATTCGGCAAAATATCGCTGACAATGAGCGCATCCAGCTTCCCGAGCAATTCCGCCGTAATCCCGTGCTCATCCACCACTTCGCTAATGGTTTCGCGCTCGCGCAATTTATCATGCGCCACGGCGCGCTTGACGATATTTTCGCCAAAGACGATGAGGGTCTTGATCTTGCCACTGGCGATGCCGTCGGCGATCTTCACCAGATTGATCCCCATCTCGGTAAAGCAAATACCCGTGAGCCGGGCGCCGTTGGTGTTCGGATTCCGGTCGGCGCTCACCAGCAACTTATCAGATTCGCCCTCACGCGGAATGGCATCGCTCAGGGCACCCAGTCGGGCCTTTAATTTTGCCAGCAGCCAGAGTTCCTCATTCGTCTGTCGGGCCGAGGCGATGATGGCCACCGAGCCAGCCGGCGCTTGTTTCAGCTTGTCGGCAAGCTCGCGAATGGCCGCCGGCCACGAAGATTTTTGACCGCGCACCCAAACGTCCTGCAAGCGGTCCGCGCGCCCGATCCACTTATAATTCAAGCGGCCGGCATCGCACATCCAGGAAGCATTCACCGCATCATTATCCCGGGGAGTGTAGCGATAGATTTTTTCCTCGCGAGAACCGATGAGGATATTGCAACCCGTAGCGCAACTGGTACAGACGCTCTTGGTTTCCTTGAGGAACCACGCGCGCATCTGAAAGCGAAAATCCTTCGAAGTCAACGCGCCAACCGGGCAAACATCCACCGTGTTCAGGGTGTAATTATTGTCGAACGGTGCGCCGGGGAAAGTGGCAATCGTATTGTAGCTGCCGCGATTGATGATACCGAGCGCGTCGTCACCCGCAATGTCCCGGGTAAAGCGAATGCAGCGGGTGCAGAGAATGCAGCGCTCGGCGTCCAGCATGATGCGCGGTCCAAGATCAACGGCTTTCGGCTTGTGAACTTTTGCTTCGACGAAGCGGCTCGCGCTCTGGCCGTAGTCCACGGAATATTCCTGCAACTTGCATTCACCAGCTTGATCGCAAATCGGGCAATCGAGCGGATGGTTGATGAGCAAGGATTCCAGAACGCCCTCGCGCATCTGTTTGACGGCAGGCGTTTTCGTATAAATCTCCATACCCGGCGAAACCGGGGTCGCACAAGAAATGGCCGGACGGGGCGACTTGGCAATTTTCGGGGTGCCATCAGGATTCAAGACCGGCTTGCGATCCGGCCCCAAGGCAGGGGTGCCGAATTCCACTAGGCACATGCGGCAGTTGCCGACGACCGGCAATTTCGGATGCCAGCAATAATGCGGCACCTCGGTCTTGGCCAGTTCACAGGCCTGAATCATCGTGGTGGGCGTGAGCTTGCCCGACCAATCGGCGATAAGACGCGGCACTTCGATTTCGCGCCCGTCCACCTTGACCTTGATTTTTTCAATCGCGGGCGCGGCGGGCTTGTTTTCAGTTGTAGCTGCGGCTGACATTTTTAAATGACCACCGGCACCGGAAGTTTATTTCCCGGCTGACCTGGAGTGGCTATGGCACAAACTTTCATATCAATGAGGCGCAACGGGCGCGACGCTAGTCCCAGCCGCCGCCCCGGAAATTGATTGGGCACGCCGAGCTTCATCGGCGGCACCTTTGGCGACAAACTCGTCCTTAAACTTCGCCAGAAAACTTTGCACCGGCCAGGAGCAGGCTTCGCCGAACGCGCAGATGGTGCGCCCGCCGGGAATGTTGTCGGCGATTTTGCCGAGGTAATCCGCATCCTGCCGGCGGCCCTCGCCGTGCGTGAGGCGCTGGAGCGTCCTATTCATCCACAGGGAACCTTCGCGGCAGGGAGTGCATTGACCGCAGCTCTCGTGAGCGTAAAATTCGGAAAGGTTGGCCAGCGCCCCGACGATATCCACGCTGTCATCCATCACAATGATCGCGCTTGAGCCGCTCATCGTGCCGGCCTGAGCCAGCGAATCAAAATCGTACGGCAGGTCCAGAACATCCGTCTCGACCAGAATTTCCTTGCCCTCGGCGTCCTTTTTCTTGAGCTTGAACTTCTCCCCCGCCTTGAGCACTTTCGAGGACGAACCACCGGGGATGATGGCCTTAAGCCGGCGGCCCTCGCGCAGCCCGCCGCCAAATTTCGGATCGTTGATCAGCTCCCCGAGCGTGGCCTTGCCGACTTCAATTTCGTAATAGCCAGGCCGCTTCACCTGGCCGCTCAGACTGACGATACGCGTGCCAGTGTTATTCGGCGTGCCGAGTTTGGCGAATTCCGCGCCGCTCAGCGTGACAATGTGCTTCACATTGCAGAGCGTTTCCACGTTATTGACAATCGTGGGACACATCCACAGGCCAAGAATGGCCGGAAAATAGGGCGGCTTGATGCGAGGATATGGCCGCTTGCCTTCGAGCGATTCAATCAGGCCGGTCTCCTCGCCGCAAATGTAAGCGCCCGCACCGCGATGCACGTGCATTTCCAGATCGTAGCCGGTGCCCAGAATATTTTTGCCGAGAAAGTTTTTAGCCCGGGCTTCCTTAAGCGCCTGATTTAAAATCCGGGCGCCTTCCGGCATTTCACCACGGATATAAATGTAGGCGAGCTTCACATCATTGGCGAAGCACGAGATGATCATGCCTTCGATCAGCTGATGCGGATCTTTGTGGATAATCTGGCGGTCCTTGAACGTGCCCGGCTCGGATTCATCGGCATTGCAAATCAGGTAAATCGGCTTGCCGCTCTTGCGATCCACAAAGCTCCACTTGAGGCCGCAGGAAAAACCCGCGCCGCCGCGGCCGCGCAGGCCGGAAACTTTGACATCCTCACGGATCTGCTCGGGGCCCGAAAGCTTTTTGCCATCCGGCAGGTCTTTGACCGGCAGGGCGAGGGCCTTTTTGAGGGCCTGGTAGCCACCGTGGCGCAAATAGCACTCCATATCCGGCGTGTAGCCCGGCTCATCAGCGTGCTTTAAAATTAATTTGTATTCTTGCGCCATATCAGCAACTTGACTCTGAAAAAAAAATCTCTAGCTTATTGCGTTCCGTCCTGCCCGATGGTGTAACGGTAGCACAACAGACTCTGAATCTGTTTGTCATGGTTCAAATCCATGTCGGGCAACCATTTTTCAATGGCGAAGGCCACCGGCTGAATCCGGCTCACTTGCAGCCTCCCATGATTTCATCCGCCTTCGCGTGCGAAACACCCTCGTAAAATTTCTCCCCCACCATCATGACGGGCGCAGTGCCGCAGCTGGCGAGGCACTCGACAAACTCCACGGTAAACTTGCCATCGCTCGTCGTCTGCGGACCATGCTTGTGCGCATCCAAACCCAGCTTGGCGCAAAAGTGATGGTGCAATTCATACGCCCCGCCCAAGGCGCAACTCAAGGTGCGGCACACCTTGATCTGGTACTTGCCCTGCGGCTCCTGCCGGAGCATGGGGTAAAACGTCAGGATTTCAAAAACGTTAATCGGCTGGAGGTCCAGCTTCTTGGCCGTCCATTGCACGGCTTCCTGTGAAATCCAGCCGAACTGCTCCTGAATGGCATGCAGCACCATGAGCGACGCGGCGCGCTTAACCGGATAGTGCGAAATCAATTCGTTCACTTCCGCTTCCAACTGAGGTGTGGCTTGAAAACTCATCGGTCACTTTCTCCCATCACAAAGTCCAGCGAACCCAGAATGACAGGAACGTCACTGATCATGCAACCGGGCATCAATGTGCCAAGGATGCTCAAGTTCACAAAGGAAGGGGCACGAATTTTCAGCCGGTACGGGGTGCCGCCGCCTTTGCTATTAATGTAAAAGCCGAGCTCGCCCTTGGGATTTTCGTGGCCAAAATAAACCTCACCCGGCGGGCAGTTCACGCCCTCGGTCACCAGCATAAACTGATGAATCAGTTCCTCCATGCTCGACAAAACCTTTTGCTTGGAAGGCAGGGTGATTTTTCCATCCGCCACGCTGACCGGTTCTCCGATGCGGTTTTCGCCGCCACCCGGAATTTTGTTCACGCACTGCTCCAGAATCCGCATGCTCTGGCGCATTTCTTCCATGCGCACCAGATAACGGTCATAGCAATCGCCGGCAGAGCCAACAGGAATGTCAAAATCCAGATCGCGATAGCAAAGGTAGGGCTGGTTCTTCCGCAAATCCCAATCCACCCCGCTGCCGCGCAGGTTGGGTCCGCTCAAACCGTAATCAATCGCCATCGTCTTGGAGACGACGCCCAGATCCCGCAGGCGATCCACCCAGATGCGATTGCGGGTCAGCAAGGTTTCCGCTTCGGCCAGCGAGACGGCAAATTCCTTGAGAAACTGGCGGACTTGATCGCACCAAGTGGGCGGCACATCCCGCATCAAACCACCAATACGGGTGTAGCTGGTGGTCAGCCGCGCGCCGCTGGCAGCCTCGGCCAGATTGTAAATTTTTTCGCGCTCGGTAAAGGTCAGCAGAAACACCGTGACAGCCCCGGTATCCATGGCAAAGGCACCCAGCCCGAGCAAATGCGCGGAAATACGGGCGAGTTCGCAGCACATCACGCGAATATACTGGCAGCGCGGCGGCAGCTTATCGTGAATACCGAGGAGTTTCTCCACGGCAAGCGCATAAGCGACGTTATTCGCCAAAGGCGCAAGGTAATCCAGCCGATCCGTGTAAGGGATGAACTGGGTATAAGTCATGTTCTCGGCAATTTTTTCATCACCGCGATGCAGGTACCCCACATCCGGGTCCGCCTTGGTAATGACTTCGCCATCCAACTCCAGCACGATGCGCAACACCCCATGCGTGGCGGGGTGGGAGGGTCCCATGTTCAGCACCATCCGCTCGCCGTGCGCGTCTTGCAATTCCTCCGCCGCCGCAGCCGAGCGGGCGGCAGCATCGCGAATTTCAATGTCTTGAACGGTGGCCATGTCAATTAAGCTTCAGAGGTGCGCACACGCGGTTCGCGGCCGATGGCATCGCCGCCGCCGGCAACCGTAACGAACGGTCCGCCTTCGAGCGGGGCAGGCTTGGTAAACGCCACCCCCGGCAGATCCGTCGCCTTGCCTGCGAGCGGAAAATCTTTCCGCAAAGGATGATACGGATACCCTTCCCACATCAAAATGCGGCGCAAATCCGGATGCCCGCGAAAGCGGATCCCCATCATGTCGTAAATTTCGCGCTCATGCCAATTGGCGGTGCGCCAGACCGGCAAAACACTGGGAAGCTCAGACTTTTCCTCGCTGACATCGGTTTTCAGGCGAATTTCTTCACCGTTAACGATAGCGCGCAGGTGATAAACCAACGACCACCGCGGATCTTCGCCATAATTATCCACGCTGGTAATATCCACGAGATAATCCAAGCCGAGTTGCTTTTTGGCAAACTGGCAGATATCAACAAGCTTTTCCGGATCGGCAATTTTTACCGTAATTTCTCCACGAAACTCCCTTGGATCAGCGACGAGGTCGCCGAACTTGGCTTTGATTTTATTGGCGTATTCGAGAGCGGACACAGGTTTATTTTTCCTGAAGATTTAAGAGCCGGGCAGCAACGGTGCCCTGCAAAATGGGCTGTTTGCCGATTTTTTCCTGAATTTTAATCAGAGCATCCAACACCGCCTCGGGGCGGGGAGGGCAGCCACCGATATAAACATCCACTGGAACAATGTTATCCACGCCCTGCAACACCGCATAACTGCGATACATGCCGCCGGTCGAAGCGCAAGCCCCCATGGCGATCACCCATTTTGGCTCCGGCATCTGGTCATACACTCTCTTCAGCACGCCCGCCATTTTATACGTGACCGTGCCGGCCACAATCATGCAGTCCGACTGGCGCGGGGAAAAACGCATAACTTCGGAACCAAAGCGGGAAATATCAAACCGGCTAGCCCCGACGGCCATCAATTCGATGGCACAACAGGCCAACCCCATGGGCATCGGCCAGACAGAATTCTTGCGAAACCACGCAAGCGCGGCATCGACTGTGGTTAAAACCACATCACCTTCGATCTTCGAATTATAGCCGTATTCGCTTTTAGCCTGCATTGGTAAAAATAAAATGCACCTCAAAAAAGGCGCAGCTTTAGCCTAACCGTGACCGGAAATAGCGGCAAGTTCAAATTTGTGATTTTTTTCACAAGCGATTCTATTGAGCCAGGTTTTACCCCGGCCGCAGACCAAAATGCGGCGCTCATTCCACCCCGCTCGCAAGCCACTTTAACGGGGTCAAGGCCCTTGGGAGATGACCAGAGATGACCAAACGTGACCAAAGATGACCGAAAGCAAAATTTTCCAGAACGGAAGCTCCTGATGGACCACACACAGCGCCCATCCGGCACCATCAATATATCTGACATTTTTCCGCAACCATGGGGGTGAGATCGAGCCGCATGGGCAAACCAGGTTTTGGTCATAACCATATTCAGCCAGCTAAAAACCGCGCAGTTTCACGGTACCACTCCAAGGAATGCGAGTGGCTACCAGATAGCGCAGGGCATCGGCTGCATCATCGCCGCCCAAACCTTCTTCGTTGACGTCGGTTTTCAACACATCCGCAGGTTGATTGGGATCATGCTGCAGAAAAGGCAGGCAATCAATCAGGTGATGACAACGCTGATGAATGAAGAGAGTCGGCGGAAAGCCGGCGGCAACATCGCCAAGCCGCTGCTGAATTTCCGCCCAACCCTGAGCACGATGCGTGTTGGCGGGGCGGATGGGAATACCCAGGCTAGCAAAATGACCGGCAAGCGAGCTGCCATCAAACTGCGTGCTGAACAAATCAGTGCCGGCGGAAATCTGGCGGATGCGCCACGAATAAGGCGGATCGAATCGCCGCCGTATTTTCATCATTTCGCCGAGGTGCGGCCCGTTGGGGTTGCCGACGAAAAGCCGGTTACGCTGGCACATTTCCTTGATACCCATAACCAGCTGCTGCGGGATGGCGTTACGCGCGACAAATTCATCCACGATGAACAGGTTGCCGACGGCGTCCCTGCCGCCAAGCAACACGACTGTGTAGTGAGTGTAGCCGTAATCCATGCCGGCGACCCACTCTACGATATTGTTTGGGTCCACCTGCGACACCACATGATCCGAATAGCGGAAGGTGCGGAAAAACTGGCCGGAGGCAATGTTCCAGTTGCCATGCAACCACGCCTCCTTTTTCCAGCCAGTGCAACCGGCAAGGATGTTTTTGTACTCGGGATTATTAAACCGGTTATCGTCCACGCGCGCGGGGAGGAAGCGCGTGGCCGACTCAGCGCCGCGCTCAAAGGGAACCACAAAGGTCTGCCGATACCATTCATGCCCCACCCCACCGGGGTTGGTGGTGGAATAGTGGCGAGGCCGCCAATCGGTGCGCGACGTCCGCAAGCAGGTCAGAAGATCCTGGTATTTGCACTCGGTAAGCGTGGTGGCTTCCTCAATGCCGATGACATCATATTCGATGCCGAGCAGTGCGTTGATTTCCTTTTCATGCTGATAATGGCGGGCAATGATCCGGGAACCATTCGCAAAAACGAGCGTGCCCGTGGACGCGTTAAACGTATGTTTCAGCGCGGGAAAAATGCGCCGGCGAAGATCCTGAAAATTCTCGTTGTTGGATTTGCCGTCCTTGCGCAATAACAGGCACTTTAGCCCAGTGCGACGCTGACAATCATCGGCCCCCATTTGAGCGAGGAGCCAATGCGATTTGCCACCGCCGCGAGCGCCGCCATAGCCGATGGCAGAGGGGCCATCGGGATGGTCGCAGAGCCGGGCGGCCGCGCTGGCGGCCAACTGACGCGGCTGAAGAATGATGCCGGCGCGGACAAAATTTGCGTACTGATCCGGGGGACAGCCGGCCCGGAGAGCGTCCTGAGCGTATTGATCGGGATTAAACATAAATTTTTAAGTGGTAAATAAAGTTACGCCGCCGGGGAAGCCGCCGGCTGACCATACACCCGGGTGATCCCAGCAAGGAGCTGCCGCTGCAGCGGCGACAATTCCGACTCGGGAACCTCCGCCAATTCCCCACCAGCCAGCGCGGAGCGCGCGATGAAGGATGAGGTTTGCAAAGCGCGCGATACTTGCGCCAACGTCATGCGCCCCAATTCCTCCTCCCCGAAGTTTTCCAAATAGCACTGAGCCGCGGCCTGCAATTTCCAGGCTGCGGCCCATTCCTGCTCGCGAAATTCCTGCAACCGCTGCTGCCAATAGGCAAGCGACTGAGTTTGAAGGGCCTGTTGATCCCGGGCTTGCGTCTCCAATAACCCCGCGTGATGAATCAGCAAGCGCTCCGCCCAATCATACTTGCTGGACCAGTTTTTTACAGTGCCCGGATTTTCGCCCAGTTTATCGGCGACCGCAGACAAGGAACGCGCATGGCCCAATTGGAAATAAACCAAAAAGGCACCGAAAGCGCGGGGCGTTTCGCCAGAGCGACGGGGAAAAGACGAAGACGCCGCGGCATCCGGCTGAACCAGTTTTTCTTTAGTTGTATTATTCATTTATATACATATTATTCATTTCGATTGCCCGCGCAAGGCTTTTTGTATTATTTTTTTGAGTACATACAATGAAAACGAAATCGTATCATCCCATCCGGGCTTTGCGTCAGATCCTGAACCAGACGCAGGGCCAGTTTGCCGCGACCATTGGAGCCTCCAAAGACACCGTAGCCAGCTGGGAAACAGGCCGCAACCCGGTCTCGCACTCCATGGCACGACGCATTGCCGTCGTGACGGGCGTGGACGACCGGTCGCTGATGAACCCCGAGCTGCCGCTGCTCACGATGAATCCCAACCCGCAGCGACAACCTTACACCTGGGCGGAGTTTGAGAAGCACCGGAAACAGTTCTGGGGAAAAACAGTGGAAGAGCAGGTCAGCAGCCAGATGCCCAATTGCCAGGATGCGCTAGAACTGCTCTTCACGGCGGCGGCACAATACGGTTCCGACACCGAGCCTTCGCGCCTGCCGGGTTTGATCGGATCGTTCATCCAATGGTGCAAAATGGCGCGGAAAGATTTTGAGCTGGAAGCCGGAATTGACAGCCAGCTGGCAACCCGCAAAAAGCAGGACACGAAAACCCAAAGCCACGGGCAATGGCGAGCCCTGGCAAAAGAGATGCCTGCCACTGCGACGTTCTGGGGTTTTGTGGACGATCCCAAAAGAGACGATCAGGAGCCGCTGAGCCTGAAGCTAGAAACCATCCCTACCTGGAATCCAGGCCATGGCATGCGCGGCCCAAAACGATAAGGGAATACGGAAGACCCAGCCGGCCGGTTTGGCGGCAAGAGCGTGGCCATTCGCTGGCCAATTTGATTCGCAACCAAGCAAGTGGTGGCGCCACGCATGGCCGACGGCTACAGACAAAGGCTTGCGCGGTCGGATAAATCTCGCCGAGCGGCGACAGGGAGGAACTGGAAAAAATGACCCAGCTCCGCTCAACCCCGGCTAATTCCCGATATCAGGCTTCTCCAGGGATGGGACACACATTGTCCTTGGGGGCAATCACAGAGCCGCTTTCGAAATCCGCCGGAGACGGCGTGAGCCGCAGATTATACCACGGTGATTTTTCATTGGTGGTCAGGTCCGACCAGCGCACGAGCTGTCCGGTGTAACACGCGATCCGGCCCATGATGGCGGTAAGGGTGGACTCAGCCACCGTGCGAGCCCCGTTGAGCGGCTGATTTTTTACGATGCTGTCCAGCAGGTCAATGTGCTCCTGCACCTGACCGTTCTCATGGGTCTTGAATTCCGGAATACTGAGCTGCGCAAATTTGTCCGACTGCATTTTGCCGCCACCGAAGGTTGTGCCCTCTGTGCCATGAAAAAATTCATCCACGCCGCCGTAGGTGCCGTTGACCTGGCGGCACATGCTGTGAATGTGCACGTCTTCGCCGTAGTTCAAATCCACGCTGAAGAAATCAAACTGGTCGCCGGTCTGCCGGCGGGCGCGCCCGCCGAAGCCCATCGCCGACTGCGGGGTGCGGCCGATAAACCAGTTCGCCACGTCAAGGTTATGGACGTGTTGCTCCACGATATGGTCGCCGGACATTTCGGCGAAACTGGTCCAGTTGCGCACGAGATAGCTGGCATCGCTCTCGCCAGCGTCGCGCTTCTTGAACCAGAGTGCGCCGCCGCACCAGCGGACCGTGCCGCCCACGATTTTGCCGATGGCGCCATTGGCGACGGCGTATTGGTTGCGCAAATAGTTGCTCATGTGGCGGCGCTGCGTGCCGGCGACCACGGCCAAACCCTTCTGCCGGGCAATTTCGCCGACTGCAATGACCTTGCGAGCACCCGCCGGGTCCACGGCCACGGGTTTCTCAATGAAGGCGTGCTTGCCCGCATGGATGACCGCCTCAAAATGGACCGGTCGGAATACCGGAGGGGTGGCCAATAGGACGATATCCACGGGCTGCTCCACCAACTGCCGGTAACCTAGCGGTCCGGTGAATACGCGTTCCGCCGGGAGGTTGTATTTTTTGGCGGTGCCGTTGGCGCGGTCGGGAAAGAAATCCGCCACGGTATATACTTCCACCTCATGGCCCATCACCTTGGCGGCGGCGAGCAGGTTCTCGACCGCCCCGTTGCCGCGTCCGCCGCAGCCCACGAGGCCGATTTTGAATTTTCGTCCCGCGCCAGACTGCGCCTGAATGTGGAAGAGCGGGAGGGTGGAAATGGCGGCACTCGCGACCGCAACGTTTTTCAGGAAGTTCCGGCGAGGCATGATGATGTTGTTGTTCATGGATTATTTAATTCGTTTACCGTTGGACGTCCGACAGGATGCCATGGTTAATTTAATTTTATTTATCGGCTGGCACCGTGACTTTTGGCGAGCTCAATTTGTGGCCAGTCCGGTCGCCCCGAACCGTCCGCTCTCCCTCCTGCCCGCGCGCAGACGAATCGGCCCGGAGGCCGAGGTTTATAAAAAAACTTGTTGCTTTTTGGCGGTTTTGCCCGTAAATAACCTTCTGTCAAAGGTTCAAGTTCGTGGCGATTGGCGCTACGGGCGTTTTCCACAGTTCACTTTTCCAGCAATTTTCCGGAAGGGTTTCAGCCTTTGCATACGACAATTTTTATGAGCGAAACGCAAGCGAACGGCGATAAGCCGAACCCAAATTACGGTTCCGGCTATCTCGAGATTTCCGAGAAAGGCTTCGGCTTTCTGCGCACGGCGCAGAATCATTTTCACCCGAAACCTTCGGATATTTTCGTGACGCCTGATACGATCCGCCGCAGTTTTCTGCGCGAGGGCAGCTTCATTGAAGGCCCCACCCAGCCGCCGCACCGCGGGACCAGCCCCCAGCTCCGCTCGGTGGATAAAGTCAATTCCATGCCGTTTCAGGAATACACCAAAGCAGTTCGCTTTGAAAACCTGACCACGATTGATCCCATTGAAAAATTCAAACTGGAAACGTCTCCGGATTTGATTGAAACGCGCGTCATTGATCTCGTTACTCCGATAGGCAAGGGCACTCGTGGCATTATTGTTGCCCCACCGCGCACCGGTAAAACCACGATCCTCAAGCAGATTTGCAATGCCATTACCGCGAATCACCCTGAGGTGCATGCCATGGTGCTGCTGATTGATGAGCGGCCCGAGGAAGTCACCGATTTTCAACGGTCGGTTCAAGCCGAGGTGGTCGCATCGTCCAACGACATGGATCTGGAAACCCACGTCCGCCTGTCCCGCTTCATGATTGAGCGCTGCCGCCGCATTGTGGAATCCGGCAAGGATGTTTTCGTGCTACTCGATTCACTGACCCGCGTGGCGCGTGCCTACAATAGCGTTCATGGGGGCAGCGGCCGGACCATGACCGGCGGGGTGGATGCCCGCGCGCTGGAAATTCCCCGCAAAATGTTCGCCTCGGCTCGCAAAATTGAGAATGGCGGATCCCTTACTATTCTGGCGACCGCCCTGGTGGATACCGGATCGCGCATGGATGAATTGATTTTTCAGGAGTTCAAAGGCACCGGCAATATGGAATTAATCCTGGATCGCAAACTTTCTGACCGCCGTCTGTATCCTGCAATTGACATTCCCAAATCCGGCACCCGGAAAGAGGAAAAGCTTTTCCCGGCAAAAAATCTTGAGGCCATCCGGAAACTGCGCCGGACCATGGTGGATTTGAATCCCATTGAAGCGATGGAAACCCTCACGGCTGCTCTTAAAAAATTCAAGACTAACGACGAATTTCTGGCGAAGATGGAAAAGGGTTCTTGACCCGTTTAAATTTACGGCCCAAAGCGGTGAAAAGTGGGACCCGCTTTGCGCTTGTTTTCATTGCGAGATAGCTGGCGCTTTAACCAGTAACAGTTGCGGCATTTTCTGGAGACTCCTTCAGGGGAAGTCCTTGAATTTATCGGGATATTCATGGCCACGGTTGACCGATGACGCCTGCTTTGCTAGCTTCGTGCCCGTTGCGCCATGAAAACCGCGTTGAATCAGCACGTTCTGGTGTTGAACCGGCTCTGGCAGGCGGTGAATGTTTGCACCGCCCGCCGCGCTCTCACTCTGCTTTTTCAAGGCCAGGCGCAGGTCGTGATGAATAACCCGGACGGCTCTTTCCGCACCTTCAGTTTTGAGGAATGGCGCGATGTTTCCGCCGATGCTCCGCACGAAGAATTCATTCATGCCATCTCCTTTCGCATTCGCGTGCCGCGCATCATTTTGCTGTTCATGTACGACCGGATGCCTAAAAAGGAAGTCAAATTTACCCGGCACAATATTTTTGAACGCGATAAAAACACCTGCCAATATTGCGGCCGGATGTTTGACCGAAGCGAGTTGAACCTCGACCACGTTGTTCCGCGCGATCGTGGTGGTCCGACCACGTGGGAAAACATTGTTTGTTCCTGCATCACGTGCAATACCCGCAAATCGAACCACACTCCTGCGGAGGCTGGCATGAACCTTGTGCGCAAACCCAAGCGACCCAAGTGGCGCCCCTTTGTGCAAATCAACTTCACGCTGCACCGGCATGATAGTTGGAAACATTTCGTGGACCTTGCCTATTGGAATGTGGAACTAGGCGAAGACGCTTGACCCACCCAGGGCAGACGCATCTAAATTTCTGTTGGTAGGAGCCCCAGCAGGGTTAGCAAATACGAGTGGTTCCACCTGGCGTTGAGCATTTTGCCGCGGATTCCCCAGGTTTTCGTCTTATCCCGCTACAATTGGTTCAAGGCCAACCGGCCCAGAGTGGCCAGGTTTTCTGCGGCATAGCCTTCGCGTGCCCGGCTCTGGTCTTCGCCGGAACACACGTCCAAGCACCCATTGGAGTTTGTTTTCGACACCCCAGCGGCCCCGCACGGCGCGCGCACAGGCTTCCACGCCGAGCGCGAGGCTGGCGAGGTAATAGCGACGTTCCACAGTGGTTTTACCTTCCAGTTCACGGAACGACTCCACGGTCCGGTCCACGGGATTATTCATCACCTCCACCGGTGAGGCACCAGGAACCAACCGGCTGGAGATCGTCGGCACGCGGGGCACGCGGGTGGTGGAAAATAACAAACTTACCTTTGCACGCAATTCCGTGAAAATGCTGGAATTCAGACGGACAGCAACGCAATGGTTTGTGAAGCCGGAGGCAAAAATCGAAGAAATCCCGTTCGCGAATGCCGAAGTGCCGCACGTCATCGTGATCCAGAATTTCGTGAAGGCGATTCTGGACGGCGATCCCGTGATCGCACCCGGACCCGAAGGCATCCATGCGGTGGAACTGGTAAACGCGATGGTATTTTCATCGCTGCTCGGCCACACTTTGGAATTGCCGATGGACGGTTCGGCGTGGGAAAAGCAATTGAACGGGTTCATTACGAGTTCCCAAGTTAAGAAAAATGTGGTGCAAGTGGGCCACCGACGATTTTGCCAGTTCGTTCCGAAAATAATTTATGAAGTTGATGGGCATCAGCGATGAGGCTTCCAATACCATTGACGGCCAAATTCAAGCAATGCGCGAACTTGGTTGGAACTCCATTGAAATGCGCGGAGTGGAAGTGCCGGGATTTCCGAAGGGGAATTTCCACGACATCCCGGACGCCGCGTTTGACATTGCCATCGAGAAGCTGCAAGCGAGCGGCATTCAGATTTATTGCTTTGGCTCGTCGGTGATGAACTGGTCCAAGAAAGTGACCAACCCGTTTGAAAACACGCTGGCAGAGGTTGGCCGAATCATCCCGAGAATGCAGCGGCTTGGCACACCGTTTGTCCGCATCATGAGTTACAAGCCGGACGACGGCGCGGATAGGATTCCGGCGGAAGTATTCCGGCGCGTGAGTGTGGTGACAAAAATGTTTTTGGATGCCGGCATCCAGCCGCTGCATGAAAACTGCATGAACCACGGCGGCATGAGCTGGCGGCACGCCGTGGAGCTTTTGGAAAAATGTCCCGGTCTCAAGTGGTTGTTTGATCCGGCGAACCCTGTTTTTAATGCCGACCGCTCCAAGCCAACCCCCTGGCTGAAGCAAGACCCGTGGGAATTTTGGACGCAGGTGCGCGACCAGGTGGCTCACATCCACATAAAGGATGCCATCTGGAATCCGGCACGCCAGAATGCGGATTACACCTGGCCGGGCGAAGGCGATGGGCGATTGATGGATATACTCAAGGATGCTTTCGCGCGTGGTTATGATGCGGGATTTTCAATCGAACCCCACATGATTGCCGTTTTTCATGATGTCTCAGATAAGGCGGGCAATGACGACAGTCTGCGGGCCAATTTTGTGGAATATGGGCGGCGGCTGCAAAAGCTGGTCGTTCATTCTACTGCATCTCCATAATGTGAGTTAAATCATTTATACAAATACCCAATGAACTTGCTTGTCAAAATTCGCTATCGAATCTTCTATATCTTGTCGTTAGCCATGGCATCGGTGGTGGTCGCCGGCGAACCGGAGCCGGTGCCGGGGCTGGCGTCCACGATTAAGCCGATCAGCCCCAAAAAAGTATTTGATTACCGCCAGCCGATCATCTTTCAGGATAACTTCAGTTCCGCCCAATTTACCAAATGGCAATTCTCGATTAATTTTTCAAATTTCAGCTGCGATCAACCACAAGCGCAGCCTAAGCAGGTGCAAATTGTAGGCGCCCCCGGTTTGGGAGCCGGACGGTTTGCCGTGCTATTCGAGGTGCTGCGCGCCCCGGATTCGTTTCGCTCGGAGCTTTGCCTGCCGGCGGAAGATGGGTTCCAGGAAAGGTGGTATGGTGAGAGAATTATGGTTCCCTGCGAATGGATATTTGATCCCAACCCGGCAGCTTCGATTGTCATGCAGTGGCACGCTCTGCGCGGCAATTGGCATCCTACATTTCCGAATCTGGCTATTTGCATAGGAAACACCAACTGGATTATCCGCCAAAGTTTTGGTCCGGCCCAGCAACCCACCCGCACCAGTAAAATAATTTCGGAACCGCTGGCACGTGGGGTTTGGGTTTCTTGGGTGATTCACGCCAAATGGTCTCCCGCCGCTGACGGACTGTTGCAAATCTGGAAAGACGGAAAACTGGTGTGGGAATCGCAAGGGTTGAATGTTTATTCGACCATCGGTCTAGCCTACACCCCTTATCTAAAAACCGGCATCTATCATCCGAATTGGCGCATGGATCAAAAGACTTCCAGACAAAAAGAGGACTTTTTTAAAGAAATCACCACCGCAACGAACAAACTTATATACATAACCGATGTAAAAATTGGAACCGAACGAGCCTGCTACGCAGATGTAGCTCCGGGTAAACCAGCATCAAAACCATAACCATGTGAAAAAAACGATTTTTTATTTCATCTTCATAATGCCAATTTGGGTTGGCTTTTTTGGGGTTAACGCGATCAAGGCGGACATTATTACCTACCACTATCCCAAGAAGTTTCCGGCCTCGACCGATTACCGGGTAACTGCGGGTAATAAAAATATATTCACTTACAAAACCCCGGTGTTTTCCATGGCTGCCTTCGCGTTCGACGGCGAAGCTGATGTGGTTGTGGATGTCGGACGCCCGATCAAACACCCGCTGGTTCGTCCCTTGTCGCTGGGCATTAAACCCTCGGTGGCAGGCAACCAGTTGCGTTTTCGCATCAGTCGGCCGTGCCATTTGGCGATGGAAGTAGATGAGGATTTGCACCGGCCTTTGTTTCTATTCGCTGACGCACCCGAAACGAATGCGCCCGGGCCCGGTGATCCCAATGTTCTCTACTTCGCGGAGGGGCGAATCCATGAGGCCGGCACCATCCAGTTGAAGAACAACCAAACCGTCTATCTGGCCGGCGGGGCGGTTGTCCGGGGTTTGATCCGGGGTGAAAATGTTTCGGGGGTTCGCATTTTAGGGGCGGGAATCTTGGACGGGTCAACGCGGGTCAAGTGGGAGAAAATGGTGGTATTCAACAAGTGCAGGGACATCGAGATCAGCGGCCCGATCATGCTGGGCAGCTATGGTTGGACCATCAACCCCTTTCTTTCGGAGGACATCCGCTTGGACAATGTGAAAATACTCGGCTGGCGGGATAATGATGACGGTTTTGACCCCGACAGTACGAAGCGAGTGACCGTGAATAACTGCTTTTTCCGCACGAAAGACGACTGTATCGCCGTCAAGGCTCATGGCAATTTCGGATTGCCGGGATCGTCCAAAGAAGACCAAAACCGATATAACACCGAAAACGTGACCGTCATGAATTCGACTTTTTGGAGTTCCGAATGGGGCCATGCGCTGACGGTCGGTGCCGCCATTCGCGCCCCCCGGGTAAGCAATATCCTCTTTACCAATTGCGACATCATCAAAAAGGAAAAGGGCTGGGCCATGAGCATCGACAACACGGATTTAGGTGCGGTAGAAGATGTGCGTTTTGAAAACATCCGCGTGGAGGACGGGTGCGACAAGCTTTTGGCGTTGAACGTGCTTTTCAACGAATACAGTGCGGATTGTCCCGTGGAATATTTTCGCAACAACGAAAAGCGGAAACCGGCCAAAGGCGAGGACTGGGCGAAGGTGGTAAGCGGAAAACGCATCTCGAAACGTGGTTTCATTCGAGGAGTTGTGTTCAAAGACATTCAGATTACCGGTGATCGGCTGCCAGTTATGTCCATACAAGGGTGGAATGCGGCCGCAGACATTAGTGACGTGTTATTTGAGAATGTCACGTTGGGATCCAGAATTTTGAAATTTCCTGCCGAGGAAAATCTCCAGATCCAAAATGCAGGCAACGTGCGATTTGAGTAGTCAAAAATTCCACCGGGCCATAGACGACCGAGCACCGGTGACGCATCAAAATGAGCATCAGGAAACTCAACGAGGTTTGCCTCGGTGCCAGTTTTTCAGCCATTTCCATGGCGATGCGTGACGGCGCATTCCTCAAGTCGAGATCGTCGCCCACGCCAACCGTGACATCTTGAAGGCGCTCAGCACCGGTCGCTCATGCTGGCGGTGCCGCTGACCCGGCCCTAACGCCAGCACCGGCACCGCTTCATCGGCCGGCGAAAGGCCCCACCCGCCTGCCGATTGACTCCGCCGCCCGCAAGACCAACCGTACGTTGCCGACTTCCAAGGTATTGGAATTGTTGCAACAGGCAGCACCGGCAGCGTTTGACTTGGCCGAGGTTGTCGGGAAGTGGGTTTGGGTGACCTTTCGCGAGACGCCCGCCGCTGAGTTGCGCCAGCAGTTGTCGCAGCTTGGCTTTCACTGGAACCGTGACCGGCAGGCTTGGCAGCAACCGTGCGGGGCCTTCTCCCTTCGGGGCTCTGGCGATCCTCACGACAAGTACCCGTCGTACTACCCCACCGACCACCGCACCGCTTGATCTGGAGGATATATGACACCTACCCAGACCGCACCCGCACCTCGCAAGTGGGACGCCGAGATTATCACCGCCCGTCAGCACGACGCGTGGATTCAGTTTGAGACCGACATTCACCAATCCGCTGCCATCCGCGCACGAGTGGCCCGTGCCCTAGACCGTTACGGCCTCGGGACTTCTGACATCGCC
>CAISVF010000445.1 GCA_903888765.1 uncultured Verrucomicrobia subdivision 3 bacterium
AATTTTTCCATGTACTCGCTCATGTCGATGCGCACCATCGCGTTTTCGTCATCGAATAAAAATTCGGCCAGCGCGCGAGCCGTCTCGGTTTTACCCACGCCGGTTGGCCCCAGAAAGATGAACGACCCGATCGGGCGATTGGGATCCCCTAGCCCGCTCCGCGCCCGGCGCACGGCGTCAGAAACCGCCTTGATGGCCGCCTTCTGACCAATGACTCGCTGGGCGAGCCGCTGCTCCATGCGGGCCAGCTTTTGCCGCTCGCCTTCCAGCATTCGTGACACGGGAATATGTGTCCAGGAGGCAACGACGCGTGCGATATCCTCGTCCGTGACTTCCTGTCGGAGCAGCGAAGTGCGTGTGGCCGGTCCGGAAGCATTCTCCATCGCAGCGAGCTTTTTCTCGAGATCAGGAATCTTGCCGTATTGAACCTCCGCTGACTTGCTCAAATCACCTTTGCGCTGCGCCTGTTCCAGTTCCAACCTGGCCTGCTCCAGTTGCTGTTGCACGATGCTGACGGCATTAACGGCCGCTTTTTCGTTCTGCCATTGAGCCGTCAGCGCCTTGGTTTTGTCTTTCAGGTTGGCGAGCGTCTTATCAATCAATTTCAACCGTTCCTTGCTCGCGGCATCCTTTTCCTTGCCCAGCGAAGTACGCTCGATTTCCAACTGCAAAACCTGCCGGTCCAGCTGGTCCAATTCCGTCGGCTTGGAATCGAGTTCCATCTTGATGCGCGAGGCGGCCTCATCCACGAGGTCAATGGCTTTATCCGGCAGAAAACGATCGGTGATGTAGCGATTCGACAAAGTCGCCGCCGCGACGAGTGCCGCGTCTTGAATACGCACGCCGTGGTGGACTTCATAGCGTTCCTTCAAGCCGCGCAGGATGGCGATGGTCGCTTCGACCGTCGGCTCGGCGACTTGCACGGGCTGGAAACGACGCTCCAGCGCGGGATCTTTTTCGATGTGCTTGCGGTATTCATCAAGCGTGGTGGCCCCCACGCACCGTAATTCCCCCCGCGCCAGTTGCGGCTTCATGATGTTGGCGGCATCGGTCGCGCCTTCCGCCGCACCAGCGCCGACGATGGTGTGCAGCTCATCAATGAATAAAATGATCTTCCCTTCGCTGGCAGTGATTTCCTTCAGGAAGGCCTTGAGCCGATCCTCAAATTCTCCGCGGTACTTTGCGCCGGCAATCATCGCGCCCAGATCCATCGCCACCAGTCGCTTGTTTTTCAAGGACTCCGGAACATCCCCGCTCACAATACGCCGCGCCAGGCCCTCGGCAATCGCGGTCTTGCCCACCCCCGGCTCGCCAATGAGCACCGGATTATTCTTGGTACGGCGCGTCAGGACTTGCATCACTCGGCGGATTTCCTCGTCCCGCCCGATCACCGGATCAATTTTGCCCTGCCGCGCCAGCGCCGTCAGATCACGTCCATATTTATCCAGCGCTTGAAATTTGGCTTCCGGATTCTCATCCGTGACACGTTGATTGCCGCGCAAACCGGCGAGCGCCTTGAGCACGGCGTCGCGCTTGAGATTGTGCCGGGCAAAAATTTTCTTTAGCGATGAACCCGCTCCATCCAGCAAGCCCAGCAGCAGATGCTCAGCACTGACAAAGTCGTCTTTGAGCTTCGCCGCCTCGGATTGCGCGGCTTCCAGCGTCGCTTTCAAATCGCTGCCGGCGTAGGGTTCTGCACCTCCCTTGACCTGATGGCGCCGGGCCAGTTCAGTTTCCAAATCCGACTTCAATTGAGCCATTGGCACACCTATCCGCTCGAGCAGATCGGGAAT
>CAISVF010000446.1 GCA_903888765.1 uncultured Verrucomicrobia subdivision 3 bacterium
AAGCCAGGCGTCCGGACACGCCGGAATACCGGCTACTTTCAGCCGCCGAGACCGATTAAAATTCATTCTCCCAGCCCCCGGGGCTGCTACCACAACCACCTCAGCTTTTCCCCAAAAGCTAAGTCCGACAGGCTGCTAGGATAATAGCCCCAGTTTTTGCTATGCGGCCACGTGGGCGCCACTCCTAGCAAAAGCAGGATGAGCAATACCATTAACAATGTGACGATCATAAATTTTCTTTCACGGCTGCATAAATTCTGCGGGCTGGTTTTGGTGGGCCTGGCTCCGGCCTAAACGATTCCCATTCCGGCGGTGGTCGCGCCCTGACCGACACTCATCCGCTTAACCAGACATGGCGCTAATATCCCCGACTTCCCTTTTGCGAAAACGGCTCGCTCGATTCAACGCGAGGGATGATTTTCGAGATTTCATAATTAAATCATAATTGTCATCGCTCTGCGCCGCCATGGGGTATAACCCTACTGCGTAGGTGTGGTCATGACCACTTGCTCCATCGCCGCGAGCAAATTATCCAATGAGACGATGGCAAAGCTGGTGGCCGAATCGCTCATGGCGTAGGGAATGATGAGTTCTCGGCCATGCAAAAGCGCGCCGCAGGTGTACACCACGTTGGGCACATAGCCGTCGCGCTCGGATTCGTTCGGGCAGAGCAGGGGCTCGCGCAGGCGACCGATGACACGCGAGGGGTCTGACAAATCCAGGAGAAAGGCGCCCAGGCAGTACTTCCGCATGGCTCCCACGCCGTGACTTAAGACCAGCCAGCCGGCCTCTGTCTCAATCGGGGAACCGCAATTGCCGAGTTTGATGAATTCCCAGGGCTGCAGCGGTGCCAGCAATACTTTGGGTAGTTGCCAGAAATGCAGGTTGTCCGAGTACATCAGAAGGATGTTTTCATCGTCCTGGCGCGAGAGCATCACGAATTGGCCATTGATTTTGCGCGGAAACAAGGCCATGCCTTTGTTCGAAATGGCCGGGCCGTTCAAAGTGCTGAATTTGAAATGGATGAAGTCGGCGGTCTCCAGCAGCTGCGGCAAAATGATTTTTCCATCATAGGCCGTATAGGTAGCGTAGTAGGTCGCGCTGCCATCCTCCTTCAGGAACCGGACAAAACGCGCATCCTCAATGCCGTTGCTTTGGCTGGGGGCGGACGGAAAAATGACGCGCTGTGATATCTGGCTGCCGGAGGCAAAATCCACCTCGTAATTAGATTCCGCGAGCAGCAGGATGCCCCGCGCCGCCCGCGCGGCCGTGGCATCGGATGTTACTTCCGTGAGGCCGGAGGCGAAGATTACCGCATGCAGTTCTTTCAAGGTGAAATCCTCATGCAGCATATCCAGCACGCGCCGGCAAAAGTCATTTTGTACGCCGGCCTCCTGCAGTTTGTTCGCGAACAGTCCTTTGACATAGGCGGCATTGGGCACGCGCTCCGGTTCGATTGCGAACGGCACCGGCGGCACCAGGGTGATGCGCTGCTGCGCGCTGACGCGGCCCTCGCGAAAGCTAATGGAGGAGATATGCCCTTCGCCGGTCGCCCGCAGGCTCAGGATGAAGCGCAGCGCGTCTTTCGGCTGTCCGCCCTGATCCGGATGCGGGACGATGGAGGGATTGAAGAGGGCGGCGGATTCCGGTGAATATTCGTGGGTAAAATAGCCGCCGATAAGCAGTTGCCGCTCGGTGGATAGCAGCGTGCCTGGCTCCAGATACAGTTTTATCTGTTCGAAGCGCCGGGCAAAAATTCCCCTTACATTGGCATGCCGGTCGGAGAATTCTCCCAGCAGTTTTTCCAGCAGCGCAGCCACTTGGGCCTCGGTTAGCGTCATGATGCGTTCCACGACCCTTCGCGCTATGTCATCCGTAGCCGGTCGGAAGGGGCGCAGGAGCACGCGCGAACGATCCGGATACAAGGTCGGGCCGGTGCGGCGGGCGTGCAATGAGGTCGGCAGGCTGGGGATCATGGTTTTCAATTGCCCGTTGGTTCCTTAAAACTGGTCAGCAGATTTTGCAGGGCCTGCATTTCTGCGAGCGAGATCAGGAATGACAGAGTGGATTCCGCCCCCTGATTCTGGCTCAGCCGGTCCACATGGAGTCCGTCCCGGCAGCCGCCCGTTCCGGCGTCGTAGAGGGCATGCCCGAGGTCGTTGCGACCGAGATACCATTCAAATGCCCGGCGGGCTTCCACCACCCAGAACATATCCCCGGTGGCATGATAGGCCTCAATGCAGGCGGAGATGGTGGCTTGCGCCTCGATGGGTTGCTGGTCAAATTGGGCCCGTTCCCGGCCGCGCTGGTAAAATCCGTTTGAGCCGATGGGCCGGAAGGCGCCCGCCTTCGAAGTCTGGATGCCGATCAGCCAGCGCAAGGATTCCAGGCCGGTTTCCAGCAATCTGATATTATCCATGCAGCGGCCGCTGAGAATGAGCGCATGGGGCAGTTTCGCGTTGGCATAGGAAATCACCTCTTCAAACCAATGCCACTCCTCGGTGGCGGTGTCGGCGTAGCTTTGCGCGAGGCGGGTGGTGAGCGATTCGCGGATGTGATTGGCCCGCCGGTCCCCATTGAAACGCCGCAGATATTCGTCAATGCCGATCAGCGTGAAGGCCCAGGCGCGTGGCGAGGCGAATTCTGCGGCCACCGGCAGCGCCAGTTCAAAGAGTTGCGCGGCGAGCATTTGAAAGCTGCCCTGGCCTGCTTGGGACACACACAAGCCCAACGCCCACAGCGCATGCCCCTGACAGTCTTCCGAGCCGACGTCCTCCAGCCAGCGCCGGTCGAAGCTCATGAAATTGCGGAAACGTCCCCGCCCACGCTCAAAGGCGTGGTTGATAAACGCCGCGTAAGTGGCTGCCTGCAGCCCGAGTTGCGGGGAGCCGTGCCCCAGTTTTTGCAGCATTAGTGACAGTACCAGCGCGCGGGCGTTGTCGTCCGTGCAATAGCCTTCGGCAAAATTCGGCACGGTAAAGCTCGCGTGCTGGAAGATGCCGGTGGAATCGCTCATGCGAAACAGATGGTCCAGCTTCAGTTCCGGCAATTGTCCGGGCGATTCGTCCAGCGTCCTGATGGGGGAGGACTTTCTGCCCACAAAGCTGTGGTCCTGCCGCGCCTGTTCGAACGACGCCGCATACAACTGCGCCACATGGCTCCATACCATGTCCCGGCCCAGTTTGTAGGCTTGCTTGCGCAGTGCGTGACGCAGGGTGTCATCGCCCAGTAATTCCACCACCGCTACGGCGATGGCCGGCGCGTCCCGGAAAGGCACCAGGCGGCCGCGCCCGGCGCCCAGCAGCTCCGCGGCGTGCCAATACGGTGTGGATACCACGGCGTTGCCATTGCCAAAGGCATACGCCAGCGTGCCGGAGGTGATTTGCGACTCGGTCAGATAAGGGGTCAGATAAATGTCCGCTGCCCCGATGAAGCGCATCAATTCCTCCAGTTCGACGAAGCGATTGAAGAACACCACGTTTTTCTGGATGCCCAGATCCTTGGCCAGGCGTTCGAGGGTTAGGCGATAAGCCTCGCCCTCGTGCCGCAGCAGGTTGGGGTGGGTCTGGCCAACCACGATATAAACGATATCGGGAAATTTGCGGATGATTTCCGGCAGGGCTTGCAGGGCAAACTCGATTCCTTTGTTTGGCGATAGCAAGCCGAAGGTGAGCAGCACCTGTTTGCCCGCCACGCCGAATTCATCCTTGAAATAATTCGGGTCGGCGAACGGCATGTCGGGAATGCCATGCGGAATCAGGTCCACCTTGGTTTCCGGTGCGTGATAAATGTCCCGCAAAAATTCCTTGCCGCGTTCGCTCATCACGATGAGGCGCGTGGAAAGCCGGATTAACTCGCGCATCACGCGCCGTTGCTCGGCGTTTGGTTCGCGCAATATGGTGTGCAGGGTGGTGACCACTGGCATTTGCAGTTCCCGCAGCAGGGCCAGCACATGGCTGCCGGCCGGGCCGCCAAAGATGCCAAATTCATGTTCCACGCAAACGACGTCCACATCCGTTATGTTCAGGAAGTCCGCCGCCCGCAGGTAGCTGGTCAGGTCCTGCTCCGCGATTTCGAATCGCACTTCCGCTGGGTAATCATAGCCGCCGGCGAGGTCGTTGACGGGCACAACCAGGCATTGCATCGCCGGAAATTCCGCCGCCACCGCGCAGCGCAGGTCAGTAGTGAACGTGGCAATGCCGCACTTCCTGGGCAGATAATCCCCGAGAAAGGCGACTTTGTGGATGGCGGAGGCGGGTGGCATGAGGCAATTTGTTTGGGTGCAGGTAAGGGGCAGGCCGCCGATCCGGTTTTATTTTTCCGCTGGTGAGCGCGACCTTGGACGGAAGGCACGCCAGATGACCGTGCAGAGGCCGGCGCTCTTCAGCAGGGATTTGAACCACGGAAAATGTTCGGTCCCAGATGAAGCTGCCTTGCGGCCAAAAGGGGTCAAGGCTGTCACGATGGTGACGGCGGCGCTGGTTAGAGAGCCGATAGTACTAGCCTGGCTGACCAGCCGGCAGGTTTCCTCGGAGAAGTTCCGGTATTCAGCCGCTAATTGAGCGCGATTCAATTCGCTTTCCGCGATCAGCAGCTGTTTGTGCGAAGCAAGGGATTTCAGGCGAGACATTTTTCCAGGCATGCGCGGTCCTTTCGGAGTTGGTCCAGGGAGGCGGCGAGCGTCTGCCAGTCGTCCATCAGTTTCGTGAGCCGGCGGCACAGATAAACACCGGCCAGGGTGTAAAGTGTGGCCAGGATCAGCAGGACCGCTAAGGGGGCCCAATGCCAGAGTCCCACCACAATGGCTGCCGTGAAGGTGAGGCTTGCCAGCAAGGCAAACACTGCCACGCCAAAGGCTAGCAGGATGGCGTGCCGGAGTCGCTCTCGCTCTTCTTGCATTTCCACCGCCAACAACTCCAGCCGGTTTTCCCCGATGGTCAACAGGCGTTGAGCCAAATGTTTCGAGCTAGCGATCAGGGGCTGGAAGCTGACGGTGGAGAGAGGCATATTGTTTTATTCGCGGCTGCAGGCGCACCGGCGTGCGATCAGAAAACCCGCCACTGCGCCCACGCCGACACCAATGGCAATGGCCTGGTAGGGATGTTCGTGCACCGCCACATCGGCGGCTTTGGCTCCGGCGACCGCCTGGTCGCGGACGTTGCCTGCCATTTCGCGCCCGCGTTCGAGGGCCTTGTGAAGTCGTTTTCTGGCTTCACTGACTTGCTCTCCAGCAATGTCAGCCGTGGCGGCCATCAAAGCCCGTGCTTCAGCAGCAAGGTGGTCCATTTCGTTGGCGAGGGGAGGTGTTGTTTGATTCATAATTTATTTGATTTTGTTTTGTTATCGTTTTTTAACGGTAAAGTTGCGGCGGCGGCGCGGTGTGCCACCGCAGGCGAAATGGCTACCTGCAAAACTGAATTTCGTCCGCCGAACGGATTGGACACGGTTTCCGGTGCCATGGGATCAGGCATCCATTGGCCGTCCACGATCAGGCAGTATTCATAGGTGCCGGGTGCCAGTGCCAGATCTTGCCACCAATTGCCTGCTCCGGAGGAGTGGAGGAATTTGGTTTCCGGTTGCCACTGATTAAAAGTGCCGGCGATGCATACCGTGCTGGCAGTGGGATGCCCAAATTCAAAATGCACGGGAACCAGCTGGGGTGCGGCATCCGGGGTACTGTGGTTGTGTTTATTATGTTTCATGGCCGGCGGGCAGGTTTTCGTTTTTTGTAGTGCAATCAGATGTATTTTTGTTTCTAGTCAATTTGCCTGACGGTGAAGCGAAGCGCCATGGGGTGTTCACCCCAGTTGCTATCACTCATCTTGATGCCGGCTGCCAAAGTTGCGGCACTGGAAATATTCCAGAGTGACTCGCAAAACCGGAAACGAGCAACTGCCGGTCAAGCGCATAAACGATCACAGTCGTGTGGTTTGCAGAAGGCGGCAGGCAATCTGAGGCCTGGACGATGGTTGTGCATTTTTCGGCCGCCCTGCTTGGCGCGGCTGAATTGCCAGGTGTTTCTCTCGCCGGTTCATCTACGACTACTTCTGGCCTGAAATGGCGTCGAGTATGGCTTGCTGCACATTGGGGTGGGAGAGATTTCCCAAATGTCCGCCTTGCGCAAAGATCCATAATTGTTCCGGGACAATAGTGGATCGAAACCACCTCAGGTCGTCGTCATCCAGCAAAAAGTCGTTTTGATTAACCAGGACCCGAATGTCGGGATTGCCCCGCAGGTTCGCTTCATAAGTGCGCAAATCATCCGCCTGATCCAGCGCCGCCGCCGTCGGTGTGCCGATATTTCTGGACGCATAGTAGGGCACCGCAAATTGATCAAAATAATCCTGATAGGAATACTGCATAATTTCCTGATAAACCGGTGCGCGGTGAAGTGTTCCCATTGGCTGCCGCAGCACGCCCCGGCTGGCCCGCCGCTGGCTGCTGTATAGGATGTCGCGCAGTTCAAAGCGGAATAACAGGCCGATTAGAAACCTGGATTCGACGGCATTGAAGGGCAGGGAAGGATGCGCTGTTGGCGCGTCGTTTCTTAAAGCTGCCACTTTCAACAATGTATTTTCGAGCTGCTGCTTGCGCCCCTTCGCTGGCCAGTCCATCGGTGCGCGGTAAAACTCATCCAGTTTGGCAACGCCATGAAGCAAGCGTACTGGCGGGTTGATGGCCACATAATGGTCGAATTGCATCAGGGGGGACGTGTTTGTGCGGGCTGTGGCTGCCACATAGAGGGTGTACATGGCCCCCATCGAGTAGCCTAACAAAATCCTTTTGCCCAAGCGGCCGGGGTGTCGTGCGTCCAGATACCGGTCTATTTCAGTGAGCGCCACCTGCAAATCATGTCCGTCCACGGGCAGATACGCCGGCAGTGCCGCCGTGGAGGCGTGTTCCATAAATTCTGGATTGAATGGGCTGCTGACGCTTACTGCCGAGTATCCTTTCCGGGATGCCAGTTCAGCCAGGGCCACGGAGGTTTTGTCCAGGCGGTGCGCTCCCAGGCCAGGTGCGATATAAACGACCGGGGCTTTGCCAGGGTGCAGCCAGTATGTGAATTTCAATTCTTTCCCAGTGGCGGAAATCTGGGTTGCGCGAGTCTGGGCGCGGCCAAGAAAATCCGGATCTTGATAAGTGAAAAAGGCCGCTTCCATGGTTTGTAGCGAGGTTGGATCGGTTTTTCCCCTTAGCTGAAAATCAGCCGGCCGGCTCGCGCGGGCAAAAGACCAGGCGTATTGCAACTCAGAATAGGAATCCGCCGTTGCCCGGTTAAATCGCACCGATTCACGGACGGTGTCGCTCAGGCTGTTGTACAAGTCTGCATAGGTGAAATAGGTGTAAGGACCAAGATAGGTGAGCGGGTTTTCCGCCTGAAAGTCGTAAGGTGCGAGGTAAAGCAAGGGATTGGCTGCCGTATCCGCCGCCAGCCCCACGGTGTCCCGTTCGTTGCTGGGGCCGAATACCGGCAGCATGATAAAGCAGCGGGGATTCCATCCCCATTGGCCAAATGTCTGGCCGAAATCTGCCTGGGAATTGGGAATGTGCCATCGGGTGCCCGGGTCGAACAAGCCAGCCAGTCCAACGGTGGTGTTGCAAACAAAACGATACGATTCATCGCGCGCTCCAAGCCATTTTCCCTGCAACAGGTTATTGACCAGCCGCCCGGGATATTTCAGATTTGTGCCAAAATTACCGATGCTGGTGCGCACCGGCTTGGCAACCAGAAACCGGTAAACCCGGCTCGTGGGCTCGACGATATCCGTCATCAAGCCCATATTAAAATCCCACATCAACCGGTTGAATGGTTCAATGGGATCAGGGACGCCGCTGGGAAGTTCAAGGATATCTGGTTTTGGCGGCGTGCCGGGATCGACCCATGCCGGCTGCGCATTCGTGCACCAGGCAAATGCTGGCAGCATGAAAGCCACTGCCAGGCCATAACCCCCATGAGCCGTTATAGATTTCAAAAAATTCCTTCCTGCTCACTCAGCGTGACACGGCTTGATCAAGTTCCGGATGGCGACTAGTTTGGGGTCCCTGGATGACTCTACTTGCTCCGGACGAGTATTTTGATCTCCTCAAAGTTTTCACTGGGAATGTTTAATTATTTATATTTTTCCCATGGGCAAGTTAATCGCGGGCGCATCATTTGCCTGCTTGTGAGTGGGCTTCAACCAGCCAAAGGTTTTTATCCAGACCACGTGCGATCTCGGTGAACAAATCTGCGGTGACAGCATCGTCTAATTCCTCGGCTTCGTGAATCATCAGGCGACATTCCCGACCAAAGGTGGAAAGCGCCCGGGCTACACCTTCGACATGCGCCATGCCCTCCGATATTTCCGGTGAATATTCACCGAGGCGCGTGCGTGCTGCCGCCATGCGAATCGTGCCTTCCGCCACGCCCCCAAGTTGCACGATGCGCTCGGCAATCTCGTCGACGTAACCTTCCACCGCTTCGGCCGTCCGATCAAATAATTCATGCAGTCCGATAAAGCATGGCCCTTTCACATTCCAGTGGGCCTGCTTCATCTGCAGTTGCAAATCTACCGCGGAAGCCAGTCGCAAATTCAGCAGGCTGTTGAGTTGCGACTGGCGTTCCTTGGGAATGTCGTTTTCGGTTTCATATGTTTGGGGGGCTTCTGCGCTGGTACTATTGATGTTTTTCATATTTTTGTTTGGTAAAAATTTTTCTGGTTGGTGGCGGGTCATTTATGACCGGTTATGGAATCCATGAACCCGCGTTTGATTGCGTTCCGCAATCAATTCCGCTTCCGCCTGGAGCCAGTGCTGCACATCGTGGCCGGGTGCCGCACCTTGGTTTTCATAGGCAAAATACGCTCGCCGTGACACCTCATCCGGGGAGGGAACAAAGGTGCTTTCATTCTGCTGGGTCGTGGAGCAGGCATTCTGGATGGTGTCGTGGCGGTTTTTATGCGAATGATCGTTATGTTTCACAGTGGCATCATCGTTGCACCCGGAAAATCTGGCTATGGGGTATTACCCGACTAACGACTTCTCCGCTGCGGTCGAAAAACAACTCTCCCCGACGACTAGCAGACCCGGTTCTGGTGGGGTGTTTACCCCATGGCTAAAGTGGAGCAACAAGCCTATCATAGCCGACCAAAAATGCGGGTAGAATCCATATTCCCAGATTCCAGGATCGCGTCATCCGCGATCACCGTTTAGCTTTCTGCCATGTTGCTCGTCACCTCCAACACATCTAAACAATTGCTTTATGTCAGTTTTGTCGGCCAAGTGGGGCCAGCGGATATTCAGAGCGCCAAAGTCCAAGTATCCGCACAGCTAGCCAACCTGGCTCCGGGCTTTCAATACTTGGTGGATTTAACCACTCTGGAATCAATGAGTCTGGATTGTCTTACCGAAATGGGGAGTTTGATGGAACTCCTCGCGCAGGCAGGCGTGAGGTTGGTGGTGCGGGTTATTCCGGACCCGGCCAAAGACATCGGCATGAATATTCTCACCATTTTTCATTATCCGCAGACCGTTCAGGTGGTTACTTGCGAAAACCTTGCCGGGGCGGTTCGGGCGCTTGGACTTTAGAACTTTGCTGAACTTTGGAAGCGGTGTGGTGGGACGGTATTTTGGCGTCGGCCAAGCCGACGAGGGCAGAGCATCCCGAAGAGCGGGCTGTGCCGACCGAGCCAATGCATGGCCAAAATTAAAAGTCTGCCGCCCGGAGGATTTTAAACCAAGTTTTTCGCCTGTTTGCTGAATGGCGGCATGGATGGACCGCGAGGATGATTTTTGGGATAGCATTCGGCCCGTATTTAGGCTGGTTTCAGCAGTTTGTGGAGCCTCAGCCATACCCCAAAATCAATACCGCCATACAGCTTCAGAATCTTCCAGCCGCACTACTCAATGTAAAATTCAAATGGGCCAGGTGCAGAGGGCATCCAAGCCTGCTTTTCACACACCTTTGGTTTTTCGACGCCATTTTGCCACTCCCTTCCAGACCAGCAGAGCAGTGATCGCCAAGGTGGAGGCTAGCAAGTTGCCCGGTTCAGGTACGGTGGCAGTTTCGATAATATAATTATTGTCCATCGTAACCGCGCCATGCAGGGCCATAGCTCGACCTATCAAGCTGGCTCCGGAATTGAGCGTGATACTTTGGTTTGCGAGAATGGTACCGATAAAGTCGGTGTCGCTGCCAATGGTCGCCGACGAGCCGATCTGCCAATTCACGTTGTCTGCTTGTGCTCCATTGATCAGTTGCACGGATGATCCGCTGGCAGTCGTAAGCGTGCTTCCTACCTGAAAGTCAAATCGCGCATTGGCATCACCTTGCGCATCCAAAACTAACACCCCCGTCAATTGTGCCGATGAACTAAAATATCGCACCCCTGGCCCCAGGGTCAAGCCGCCCAGATTTTGACCGCTCAGGCTCTGGAAGATGGCCTCGCTGCCGAGCACTGTGTATGCATTAAGGCCATCAATAGCTGCTTGCTGGGCCACGGGGCCTCCAAAGTAGGTAGTGCCATTCACGATACCCGGGCCGAAGCCAGTGATGGCCGATCCCGGGAAAACTCCCAGATTCCCATTTACCACCGTATTGCCCGTGCTTGTGACTGTCGAAGCGCCCAGCACCGCGAAGTCGCTTGCTGAATTGAGCAAAATGTAGCCCGCCTCACTCGCTGGCAGCCCAGTTCCCAGCGCTACCATCGTTAATGTTAATAGTATAATAGTGTTCATATTTATGTTTGATTGTGGGTGTTTTCAGTTTTGAATGGACGATGCCCTAATTAATCGTTGATCGATTCGATATCATACTCACCCCAAAATCGGAAAAATGATATGGGGTGTATGCCCTATATGTTTAACTATTAGCCTCCGGCATGGGAATCGATGCACCGTTCCCGTCATGATTTCATAGAGCCAGAATTTTTCTGGCGTCCTCGGCTGAAACCGCAAGAATCATTCAAATCATCCTCGGGAATCCATGGGCGATCCTGCAACGTTGCTCCTTCATGCACTGGCGTTCAGCCTGCCCTGCCTTGGTGCCGCCCGAAATCGCCCCGTTCTCGATTCTATTCGGTGTAAAACAAGGTGCAGAAAATGATGATGGACGCCTCCTCAGAACTGGGCATGGCATTCGGCTCCGCCGGTGCCACAATGGTATTGATATGCGTCGAGACCACCTGCACATCCGGTCTTTGCCCCAGAAAATAGTTGAGCTGTTCCTCCAGTGCGCTGGCTGGCGACTTTCCGGAAGGCAGGGGATGCAAGGTGACTTCAAATACTTTTGCTTTCATAAGCCTCGTTCTGCCCGTTGCCGGTCCTGCGGTTTCCGGGCGCGTATCGCTCCCGACTTGCCCCATCAATCTCCGACCGATAATTGGCACGCCGCAAGTGGCTGCTGCCAGCATGTTTCTTAGACAATGGTCAATTGGACGCTGTTCTCAATAATGCCCGCGCTGATGGCATAGCGTGTGAGGCTGGCCGTATCATGCAGGTTGAGTTTTTCCATCAGGTGTTCCCGGTGTTTTTCGACTGTTTTGATGCCAATACCTAATTCCGAGGCGGTTTGCTTGTTCGCCTTGCCTTCGGCGATCAACTGGAGCACTTCCATTTCGCGCGAGGTCAGGTGAACAGCTTTTGGTGTAAGGGAGCCCGGTCCGGCGGCAGTCGTTTGGTGTTGGAGCCGCTTGGCAATGGTCGGGCTGAAGAATGTCTTGCCCTTGCTGATCTCACGGATGGCCCGGCACACATCGTGCGCCGAGGTCTGTTTGAGCAGGAATCCGGACGCGCCGGAATCAATCGCATTTTGGACGTACGCATCATCGCTGTGGGCGGAGAGTATGACCACCTTGGTAGCGGGGACCGCCTTGAGCACCTGGCGCATGGCTTCCAGCCCATTGAGCAGGGGCATGGCAATATCCATCAGGACCACTTCAGGGCGCAGTTTGATCGCTTGGGCAACCGCCTGGCGGCCATCGGCTGCTTCGCCAACCACGCTCATGTCCGATTCGAATTCGAGCATTTTGCGAAAACCTTCGCGGACGATCATGTGATCTTCCGCCAGCAGGACAGTAATGGATTTCATGGAGAGAGAGTGGGTTTGCCATGGGTTACTGGCTTTGGTGGTTTGGCGAGCCCGGAGGCAAAGGGGATTTCAGTTTGCACGGTGGTGCCGTGGCCCGGTGTGGATTTCACGCTGAATCTACCGCCCACCATCTCCACCCGTTCCCGCATGCCCAGCAGGCCAAGTCGTTTATTGCCTTTGCCATGCATTACTCGCGCCACGTTGAAGGCTTTGCCGTCGTCATGAATATTCATGCCGATGCCCATTGGAAGTTTTCGAATATCCAGTTTTACCCGGCTGGCTTTGGCGTGGCGGGACACATTGGTGAGCGCCTCCTGCGCCACGCGAAAGAGCACGGTTCGCCGGCTGATGTCCAGTTGTTCCACGCCGGCAAAGGCCTGCAAATGAACGCGAATACGGGTGCGCCTGGCAAAGGCCTTGGCATAGGAATGCAGCGCTGGAATCAATCCCAGGTCATCCAGCACCGCCGGACGGAGTTCGCGGGCAAACTGATGCACAATATCCACGGATTTCTCCACCAGCTTTTGCGTGAGGGCGATGTTGTGTTCCAATCCCTTCGTGTTCTCCGCCGCCGCTTTTTTTAGCGTCGCCAGCCGGATATTTATCCCGGTCAGTGTCTGGGCGATCACATCATGGAGTTCGCGGCTGATCCGTTTCCATTCCTCCTCCTGCGCCGATAAGATCTGGCGGGATAATTGCCGCAATTGCTCCTGCAACCGATCGGACTGCTCCAATAGGCGTGAATAATGGCGCTCGCTCTGTTTGAGGGCCGCTTCTACCGCCACGCGCTGCAGAATTTCCTGCTCCAGTTCGAGATTGGAGGCAGCCAGCTCCACAGTGCGCTGGCTCAGCATTTCGATGAATTTTTTGAGTTGGACGGTGGCGTCTCTTCCGCCTCGATGGGATTTTTCAATCGGCAGCACCGCCACCGCAAAAAATATTCCGGCTTGCCGGATAACGGCGGCCCGCCGGCCCGCCGGGTAGCCCGGTAACAATTCGGTGATCAAGGTTTGCTCATGCAGTTTAGCCAGATCCAAAGTCTGCAGGCCGGCCGCCAGCGCTTTGCTGCCTAGACCCCTCACCGCAGCCAGGCTGGCGTGGGCTCCCTGCTCTAGGTAGGTGCGCAAAGCTTCTTGATAGAGCCGCGATAGTTTGAAAAGCTCGCGTTTCATAAGCTGCCGAATTCTTTGGCGACGCGGCGGACCGACTGGGCCGATTTCGCCACCAACCTTTGGGTGGAGGCGATGTCGCTTTTGAATCCCTTGTGGTTGACCCGTGCCTCCTGCTTCAGTGACAGGAGCCGAACATTAATGCCCAGTAAGGTTTGGGCGATTTCATCGTGAAGCTCCCGGCTGATGCACTTGCGTTCATCTTCCTGCGCGGCAAGCACCTGGTGCGTGAGTTGTCGCAGCCGCTTTTGGAGTTCCAGGGATTCCTTCAGGCATTTTTGGTGATGCCGCCCGCTTTTCTCAAAGGCTGCTTCCATGACCTTGCGGCGGATGACCCCTCGTTGCAACTGCCGGTTGGTGGTGGCCAGTTCCACCGTGCGCTGGCTGAGCGATTCCTTCATGCGGTTCAGACAAACCTCCGCCTGGCGGGCGGATTGGTGGGTTTCTTCGATCAGCGTGTTGACTTCGGTGAAAAATTTGTTGGCCTTCGGGGTCGCGCGCCTTTTGTGCGCATCCGGATTCAGCTGGTTCAACGCTTGCTCATGCATCCGCGCCAGGTCCAAAGTTTCTATCCCCAGCGCGACCGCTTGCTGGCCCAAAGCCACTGCCACCGGTAAAGCAAATTTGCTGCCCGGGGTCACGCACGTGCGCAGTGCCGTCGCGTAGCGCTCGGAAAAATTGATAAGTTTTTGCTTCATAATGGCATGGTGCTGCCGACAGAGTGGGCCGGAAAGCTTTATCTTGCCCCGGCGGTTTGTCGATCCATGACAAAACATCGCCTGCTTTTCAGGTTATGACTATGGGGTGAATACCCCATTGCCCTGCGACAGCTCCCGCTGATTACTTTGTCATCCATCGTTTCGAAGTCTATTGACGCTTGTGGTTGTCGGGCACCGCGAAGCCATCTGGTGGCAAAAAGTGCGGGTTGCCAGCAGACCTTATTTTCCACGATATTTCTCCGGGTGGCGAATCCGATCCAGTCGCTCGGCTTCCTGCTGATACCGCATCGCCTGTTGCCGGTGTCGCCTGAAAAAATCGGCAATGGCCCTCGGTAGCCATCTAATGTGGTTGAGCCGCTTCATGAGGGGCTTGCGGCGCTAACCGGACGGTGCGTTTGCAGCCGGTAGATGGGATTTACAAAGGAATCCGCGCGGAATCCGCCAGGGCCAACCCATGGTTCCAACTTCTGTTCCCCGATTTTCACGAAATCGCCTCGGCGCACTACTTCATCCCGTTTCAAGGGCCTTAGGCGTGGCCAACCTACCGGGTTTGCCTCGGAAATCAATTCTTTCATCCGCCGCCCTTGGGTTTCAGCAGCAGCAGAAGGAACCCGCCTGCCAAAGCCAGGGCTGCGGCTAACGGTGGAATAAAATAACTGGTAATGGTCTCAAAGTGCAGCCCCGGAAAGTCAATCGGCTTGCCAGGCATAGTGAAGGTGCTGACTGCATACGCGAGTGCGATCACTCCCAAAGTAGTCAGCCGGATCGGAATAAATGCTTTGGTATTCATGATGGATGAG
>CAISVF010000447.1 GCA_903888765.1 uncultured Verrucomicrobia subdivision 3 bacterium
AGGTGGTATTGTGCTATCTTTCCACTGTCATAATCTGAGCCTGAATTCATCGGCCAAGAAGCCCTTAAGGTATCGGCTCGGACTCGTTCTTTGACAAGGTGCTGCCACCTCGTGGCGGTTCAGGTGGCCAAAACCGCAAATTTTTATTTCCGGTCATTTTCAGTCACTTTTGGTGCATATCCATGCACCCAGGTGCGAAGTAATTGACTTAAGGAGTCCTAAAGTTTTGTTGTACCGTGCCCCGGTAGCGGCAGTATATGACTGCCGATCACAATTCTATAAAAGGGTAGATTTACTTGGCGCGCAAATAAACGTCAGGACAAAATATGACATTTTATGACAAAATGTGACAAAACCCGCCATTGCTCGGGAGAATAACCACCTTTTAAAGAGTGGTGACCTGTTTGCTCCCCTCCGGAGGGCGAACGACGGGATAAATGACAAAGTTTTGCGGTAGCGGTAAAATTCGGTAAAAATCGGTAAAGTTTTCGCCGGAAAACAACTTTTTATGGGTGTTTTAGAGCCGGAATTCTGCAAAACTTTACCACCTGGAAAAACGAAAGCGGTAAAGAAATGGTAAAGTTCCGCGATTTTGCTAAGGAATTCGAGAGTTTTTTTGGTGGTGGTGGTAAAGAAATGGTAAAAAAACCGATAAATTATTTGTGGCGGTCTGGCTCCTGTAGCGGCAGTCTATGACTGTTGAGGGTAAATAACTTTAAAAAAGTATTTTAGACATGGCGCACAAAAAACGACCTGCCAAAACCCGCCATAATACGCCAAAAGCCGCCATTTATCAGGATTTAAATACCTTTTATAGGGTATTTATATATTCAGCCCACTCCGGCGGGTGGTCCCGATATAAGCGGTAAAAGGTGGGTGTGGCAAAGTTTTGCGGTAGCGGTAACCCCAAACCTTGTGGGTAATCGGGAATAGTCCTATGCCATCGGGATGCGCGCGTATAATCTACTGATCAGTTTCAAGGTGCTGGATTTGCCCGACGATGACCAAATCTGGCGGATTGAGACAATCATTCTTGATCCAATGGAAGACCGCTGCCTGCCGCCGCAGTCCTCGGTGAGTTTAAACTGGGCGGCAAGGGCGGGTGTGAACTTAGCGCGCACTGCGGCTTATTGATCCTGCAAGTGTTTTCGGGGTGTGTTTGCAAGCTGTGCTTGGCGGATTGGCCTTCCACAGCCGCTTAATTTCTTCAGGCCAGGCAATCGCGGGGCAATAGTCTCTGGCCTGCTGGTCGGTGCGCCACAGAAGAATGATTATCTGTGGTTGTTTTTTTGAGGGCGAAGCCGCGATGAGTTTCACTTCTTCAAGCACCTTTTTGCCCAACATCAAGGGCGAATGGCAGTATGGCATTCCTTTCGGAATTCAGACCCTGGACAGCGGTGAGCAAAGTATATCAAAATCACCCTTAAGGGTGATACTATTCAGGTCAGCTCATGGTATCGTGTCAATACGAGCACAGATTTCACGGTAAAGTCACCGAGGAAAATGAATGCGAAAATATTTGTATTTAAGGTTCCAATGAAAAAATTACTGGCAATGCTGGTTGGCATAATTGCACTCCAAGCCATAGCTGCTCCAAGGGAGCGGCCCAATATCGTGTTTATTCTCGCGGATGATTTGGGGTGGAGCGACACGACGCTTTACGGCCATACTAAATATTACAAGACTCCGAATCTGGAGCGTCTGGCCAAGCGCGGGATGCTATACACCCGTGCATATGCGGCCAGTCCGCTGTGTTCGCCGACGCGCGCGAGCATTATGACCGGCCAAAGCCCGGCTCGTATTGGCATCACCACGCCGGATTGTCATCTCCCGGAGGTGCGCATGACGGAGACAGTGCAGCCGAAGGCACCCCCTTATAAAAAATCGCTGATGTGTATCAGCGCGACGCGGCTGGATACGAATTATTATACGCTGGCCAAGGCTTTGAAAGCGGATGGTTATGCCACAGCGCATTTTGGCAAATGGCATTTGGGTCCCGAACCCTATTCACCGCTCCAGCAGGGATTCGATGTGGATTTGCCGCACTGGTCTGGTCCCGGGCCGGCCGGCAGTTATGTTGCTCCGTGGAAATTTCCGGCGAAGATTCATTTTCTGCCACGCGCGCCGGACGAGCACATTGAAGATCGCATGGCCGATGAAGCCGTGAAATGGATGGCTGCCAACAAGGACCATCCATTTTTCCTGAACTACTGGCAGTTCTCGGTTCACGCGCCGTTCAATGCCAAGCCGGCGCTGATTGAAAAATATCGCCAGACGGTAAATCCCAAGGATCCGCAGCACAGTCCGACGTATGCCGCCATGGTGGAGTCCATGGACGATGCGGTCGGCAAGTTGCTGAGCGAAATGGACCGGCTTGGCATCGCGGATCATACCATCGTGGTCTTTTTTTCCGACAACGGCGGGAATATGTATGACAGAGTGGACGGCACCACGCCGACGAGCAATCTGCCGCTGCGCGGTGGCAAGGCGACGGTCTATGAAGGCGGGGTTCGCGAGCCATGCATCATCGCCTGGCCAGGACTGACCAAGCCAGGAAGTCGCAATGACACCGTGATTCAAAGTGAAGACTTTTTCCCGACGTTTGTAAAACTACTTGGACTCAAAGCGCCGCCCGGACAGGTTTTTGACGGCGTGAACATAAGTGACACCTTTGCCGGCAAGCCTCTGGCGCGGGAGGCGATTTTTACCTATTTCCCGCATAGCCCGCCGATTGTGCCCGACGTGCTCCCGCCAGCCGTGACGGTGGTGGCAGGTGATTGGAAACTCATCCGCATTTTTTACGATGGCGAAAATGGCGCGCACGGCTACCGGCTTTATAATTTGAAAGATGACCTCGGCGAAAGGAATGATCTCGCGGCGGCGCAGCCGGACCGGGTGAAGCAACTCGATGCGCTCATCGAACAATTTCTCACCGACACCAAAGCCGTCACGCCGAAACCGAATCCGGCCTATGACCCCAAGGCCAAGGTGCCACCCGTTAAGCCCAAAAAGATTCCTGCCAAGAAACCCGTGTCGCCGGGCAGCCAGCGTTTAAAACTGGAAGGCGAAAGCGACGAGGGTGTTTGATTTAGCCATGAAACAAACCTTCTCGAGGGTTGCCACGGACTACTCGTGGTTGACGGCTGGCGGGCCGATTCTGAGGAGTCATAAATGGGCGGGGGAAGTTTTTGATGTGCTCCGTTTCGCGGGCACGGGCGACGCGTCAGGGCTGCCCACGGCCGAAGTGGCACGGCGCTGCGAGCCGGAACGGATCATCCCCGGTGGCGCTGATGCAACCGAGACGCGGCATGTGGGGTTTGGTCCGAGAGAAGTCATCGTTGGGACGCTGCCATAGCGAGGGGAAAGTACCGTCGAGAACGGCAATTGTATTGCGCACGGCAGGGCGGACATGGAATTCGAAAGATCTGGAGCGCGCTTCACGGCGGCGTATTTACATTATGATGACTTCACTCCTTCCGACATCGGCAAACGCATGATTGCGTCCGGATGCGCGGCGGCACATTTCTCGGCGGAGTAACCTTGCAGGAGGCAGAACATGTTAGCAAGCGGGCTTCGGCATCCGGGAACGCCGACGCTTGTAGCGCCAACGACATGCGCGAAGGGATATTACCCCTGAAAAGAGTCGTGGTTGCCATGTCAAAAAATTGAATCCTAATGCCGTCCAATGTCGTCTAGGTTCGGGTGTTAACCAATTTTAATTTCCTGTGCCAGTCAACGAGTCGTCGCGGCTAACCGGATTGCATTGATTTAAGTTTAAACCCACCATCCCAATAAAATTACTTTGATTGCGTTGATACTCATGTTTTTGATCGGGGCGGAGATGGCATTTGCTGAAGATGCAGGCTCATTTAGCGTTACTACAGCAACGCCGAGGAAGTCGCATGTGGCGCGCATGAGTTACATCGAAAATGGCGACATCCGCTTGGGGATTGACCTGAATCTGGGTGGCGCCATTACTTATCTTGCGCCGGCAACCAATTACGAGCTCAACGCTATCAACAGCTCGGACTGGGGGCGGCAGGTTCAGCTTTCCTATTACTCGGGCCCGGTGCCCTACCATCCGCCCGGAATTGCCATGAACCAATCCTGGCATTTCATCGGCTGGAATCCCATTCAGTCCGGCGATTGTTATGGCTTCGAATCGCAAGTGTTGCAACACACCAACACTGGCAAATTGCTTTACACAAAGCTCATTCCGATGCACTGGCCCTTGAAAAATTTCCCGGGGGAATGTGAATGTGAAGTATGGCTAGAACTGGATGGCCCGGTCGTAAAGGCGAGATGTCGGCTTACCAATCAGCGTCCGGACCAAACCCAATATCGCGCCCGCACCCAGGAACTGCCGGCGGTTTATGTCAACGCACCCTTCTACCGATTGTTGACGTATCGCGGCGACAAACCATTTACCGGGGATGCGCTGGCAGAGATCACCAATCGCCTTGATCTGGAAAAGCATTGGGCGCAATGGACGGCGACGGAGCGCTGGGCGGCTCAAGTCAACGATGCTGGTTGGGGCTTGGGCGTTTGGAATCCGGATGCGCTTGTTTTCAGCGGAGGTTTTTTTGGTAAATCTGGCGTGGGCGGCCCACAGGATTCTCCCACTGGCTACATCGCACCTAATCGGCCGGACATTCTCGATCACAACATCGTTTATGATTATCATTACGAATTGATTCTCGGCACGGTGGCCGAGATTCGGGCCGAGGCGTATCGCCGGGCTGTGCAGACGGGCTCGCTGACCTATCGGTTTGAGCGGGATCGCCAGGGCTGGTATTACGCTGATGCAACCGACACGGGTTGGCCAATTCGCGGAGAAATTAGCATTCATCCTGCTGGGCCGAGACCTCAAATTTTCAGCCCCGATTTTTTTATCCGCGCGGCAGCCGCACCCCAGGTCACCCTCGAAGCCGCATTTTCAAAGGACTGCACCAACGCCACCGTTTTGTGGCGGCGGCTGGGCGAAAAGGATTTCGTCAAAACGCACGCGCGCGACTTTGCTGTTGTATCAGACGGACAGTTTCACGCTTATCAAATTAACCTGGCCGCTTCGACGGAGTATGGCGGAGTCATTACCCAATTGCGATTCGATGTCTGGCTTGCCGGCAAGCCGGCGCAGATGCGACTGAAATCCGTATCGTTGGGGCCGGATCTTTTGACGCCAAAAAAATAAATATGACGACCCCCGCCACCAGCAAATAATTACTTCCATCCGGACATGAGTCCTTACAAGTTATCAAAAAATTTTCATTTTACCTTTCTATCAAATCAACCATAAACACCGCATGAAAAATCAACTGACAGTCAAGCTCACTGCCTTTGCAGGCATTACTTTCCTTGTGTTTTCGCTCCGGGCGGATCCGTTGGAAACCGGGTTCCTCAATCCGCCGGATTCTGCCAAGCCACAGACCTGGTGGCATTGGATGAACGGGAACATCACCAAAGAAGGCATCACCGCCGATCTGGAAGCCATGAAGGAAATTGGCCTCGGCGGTGCGACCATCGTGAATGCCGATTGCGGTATCCCGCATGGGCCGGTGAATTTCATGAGTCCGGAATGGCGCGACGATTTCAAGTTTGCCATTGCGGAGGCGAACCGGCTGGGCTTCGAGCTGACGGTGGAAAATTGCGCGGGCTGGTCCAGCAGCGGTGGTCCTTGGAACACGCCCGAAAACGCCATGCAACAAGTCGTTACCAGTGAATTGTTACTGGCCGGCGCCACGAATTTCACCGGCAGCTTGCCGCAACCGCCCACCAAATTGGATTTCTATCGCGACATCGCCGTGCTGGCATACCTGGTTGCGGAAGCGGATAGCTTAAGCATGAAAACTTTTTCCCCGATCGCTTCGGCGAGCAGTGATTCAGCCTCCGCTGCAAAAGTATTAGATGAGGACGAGAACACCTTTATCACGCTTCCATTGCCAAAGCCGGCCAAGCCTCAGTTTGTTCAGTTGGAGTTTGCCAAGCCATTTGGCGCGCGCACCGTGAAAATTATCGGTGGTCCGGGCATGCCGGAATGCAATGGTGTGGTGCAGGTTTCCGATGATGGCAAGTTGTTTCATGAGGTGCAGAAGTTCGCATTTGGTCGGCGCAATTTCGGTCCGTGTCTGGTGGCGCTGGGGAATGCACCGGTCGCGGCGCGCTTCTGGCGGATTGTGTTTACCGGGACTGGACCGCGGGCAAAGGCGGCGCATATAGCTGTCGCCGAAGTGACCCTCGAACAAAATTTGTCTGTTAATAATCTCGGCAAAAAAATCGCGATGGACGTCGGCGTGGGTGTCGGGCAGGCGGAGGCAACCTCGGATCACGCCGCCGCTATGAATCCAGCCGGCGCGGTACAGCGACGTGAGATACTTGATCTCACTTCCAGGCTGACGGCGGATGGCAAACTAAACTGGCAGGTGCCACCGGGGAAATGGATGGTGCTGCGTTTCGGTTATACGCCCACCGGCGTCAACAATCATCCGGCACCGGCGGAAGCCACTGGTCTGGAATGCGACAAGTTCAGCAAGTCGGCGCTCGACGCGCATTGGGCCGGATTCATGCAGAAAGTAATGGATGACATAAAGCCGCTCGGCGGCCGGGGATTAGCCGGTTCGCTCGTGGACAGCTACGAAGTGGGCGGCCAGACTTGGACCAAGGAATTTCGCGCGGAATTCCAGAAGCGTCGTGGATATGATTTGCTGACTTATCTGCCGGTCTTCACCGGCCGTGTGGTGGACAATACCGCTGTAACTGAGCGTTTTCTCTGGGACTTGCGGCGCACCATTGCCGATTTGTTCGCTGAGAACTATTACGGGCATTTCGCCGAACTCTGCCACAAAAACGGATTGCTCGATGCGGCAGAGCCTTATACCGGGCCTTTTGAATCCATGCAAAGTGGCGCGTCGGCAGATGTGGTCATGGGCGAATTCTGGAGCGGTACGGCCGGCCATGCTTCGGTAAAACTGGCCTCGTCCATCGCGCATGTTTACGGCAAAACCATCGTTGGCGCGGAATCCTTCACTGCCGCTCCCAGTCCTAAGGCGGGGCGTTGGCAAGAAGATCCGAATTCGCTCAAGACACTCGGGGATCTCATGTATGCCCAGGGTTTGAACCGTTATATTTTCCACCGTTACGCGATGCAGCCGTGGACAAATCACTGGCCCGGGATGACGATGGGGCAATGGGGTTTTCATTTTGATCGCACGGAAACGTGGTGGCATCCGGGCAAGGCGTGGATTGATTACATCTCCCATTGCCAGTTTCTGCTGCAGCAAGGACGCTTTGTGACCGATGCCGCATATTTCACGGGCGAAAGCGCGCCTGTAGAAATGCGCCTTGGAGAACCGAAGCTGCCTGCCGGTTATGATTTTGACGCCATCAATGCCGATGTGCTTCTGCATGGCGCAACCGTGAAAAATGGACGCATCATGCTGGCTAGCGGGGCCAATTATGCCGTACTGATTCTCCCCAAAGCGGATCCAGACATGACGCCGGAGTTGTTGCAGCGGATCGCCGGGCTGGTGCGTGATGGTGCCACGGTGGTGGGCACGCCTCCGCAGCAGTCGCCGAGCCTCGATAATTTTCCTAAGTGCGATACCGAGGTAAGAAAACTTTCGGCGGAGATGTGGGGCAAGTGCGATGGAGCAACGGTTCTGGAAAATGACTATGGTCGGGGGCATGTCTGCTGGGGCAAGCCGATGATGGAGGTTTTCGCTGCGCAAAACCTGAAGCCGGATTTTGAATTCGCCGGTACGGATATGGAATCGAAACTGGTCTGTGGGCATCGCATTGCGGGCGAAGCGGACATTTATTTCGTTTCCAACCAACGCCGGCAGGCCGACATTGCTGATTGCACGTTTCGCGTCAGCGGCAAGTTACCGGAGCTATGGCATCCGGATACCGGAGTCATTGAGCGCGCCCCGGTCTGGCACGAGCAGGATGGGCGCACGATTGTACGCCTGACGTTTGAGTCCGCCGGCTCGGTGTTTGTCATTTTCCGTTCAGCGGCCGCGGGTGATCAAATCCTTATGGCGAATGTGGATTCGCATTGGCAGACCGTGTCGGGTGCCAAGGGTGAATTGCTGGTAAAAGCAACGAGCGAAGGCATCGCTCAATTCAAGACGACAACTGGAAAAACGTTGCAAGCGGTGGCGGCAAACCTGCCCGCGCCGCAGGAAATTTCCGGCGCATGGATCTTGAAATTTCCGGCTGGCTGGGACGCTCCACCCTCGGTTACATTTGATAAACTGATTTCGTGGCCGGAGCATCCGGACCAGGGGGTGAAGTATTTCTCCGGCACAGCGAATTACGAAAAGGAAATTGAGATCACTGCCGAGCGTTTGCTGTCCCGCCGGGAACTCTGGCTGGATTTGGGGGCGGTGAAGAATTTTGCGGAAGTTTTCTTGAATGACCAGAATCTCGGTATCTTATGGAAGCCACCATTCCTGATGAACATTACCGGAGCCGCGAAGCCGGGCATCAATAAGCTGGTCGTGAAAGTGACCAATCTCTGGCCAAACCGGCTGATTGGTGATGAACAATTGCCGTCGGATGTTGAGTGGAATGGCAAACAACTCGCGGCATGGCCGAAATGGTTGCTCGACGGCAAGCCAAGTCCGACGGGTCGGCTGACTTTCACCACGTGGCATCATTGGACGAAGGACGATGCTTTATTGGAATCAGGTTTGCTTGGCCCCGTGATGCTGCGGACTGCAGAAATTATTCCCGCAAAATGAAATCCATCCTTTCATTGCCCATTTTTGTCGCGATCATTCTAGCTTCTTTTGCGCAGTTTGCCATGGCGCAAGACAAAACTCATGGGGCGCACCTTGTAGCAGTAGGATTGGTGGACGGTTTCGCGTCACCGCCGGAGTCCGCCAAGCCGAGGACCTGGTGGCATTGGATGGGCGGCTGTATCAGTCGCGAGGGAATCACCGCAGATCTGGAATCCATGAAAAAAGCCGGACTTGGCGGCGCTTTCATTTTTCACGTCGGTCAACTGCCGATTGATTCGCCGGTGAAATTTCAAAGCCAGGAATGGTGGAAGCTGATGCGTTTCGCTGCGGATGAATCCGCGCGTCTCGGATTGGACCTGGGGTTTCACAACTGCCCAGGCTGGTCTTCCAGCGGCGGTCCGTGGATCACGCCCGACAAATCCATGCAGAAAGTTGTGTGGAGCGAACAGGTTTTCGCTGGACCCGGGAAATTTGACACCCTGCTCCCACAGCCGAAAGTGGACACAAGATGGAATTTCTATCGCGACATCGCAGTGGTGGCGATTCCTGACCGGACGAATATCGCCCCAACGGAAATTCTTGATCTCACTTCGCAGTGTGACGCTACCGGCAAGTTGACATGGACTGCTCCCACCGGCAGGTGGAAGCTGTTTCGTTTTGGTCATACCACCACGGGTAAAGGTCCGTCGCCTGCTCCGCCAGGGGCCGACGGTTTGGAGTGCGACAAGTTGGATCGCCAGGGCGTGGACGCTCATTTTGACAAATACATCGCGAAAATTTTGGCTAACGCCGGGCCGGCCACAGGCAAAACCCTGCGAACGGTTTTTATAGATAGCTACGAAGTCGGCGATCAGGATTGGTCCATCAGCTTTCGCGACGAGTTCAAGCGGCGGCGCGGATACGATCTGGTGCCATGGCTGGTGACGGTGAGGAATTGTGTGGTCGGCAGTCCGGCAATGACGGCACGGTTTCAATATGATTGGAAGCGGACGATCGCTGAGTTGTTTGCCGACAATTATTACGGCTACATGGCCGAGCGAGTGCATCGCGTTCCCGGTTTGAAGCTGGACATCGAACCTTACACTGGCCCCTTTGATACGGTGACTTGCGGCACACGCTCGGATGAACTTGCCTCCGAATTTTGGCAGGATCCATGCACGTGGGGTTGGGAAACGCTCAAGCCGGTCGCGTCTAGCGCGCATACGGCGGGCATTCGTATAGTCGGCGCGGAGTCGTTCACCGGCCAGCCGCAATATGCCAAGTGGCAGCAAGATCCTTACGCACTGAAAGCCGTTGGCGACCGAGCCTACTGTCTCGGCGTGAATCAAATGATTTTACACACCTCCGCGCACCAGCCGTGGACGAACGCCTGGCCCGGCATGACGATGGGGTGGTGGGGCACGCATTTTGGCCGCACGCAAACCTGGTGGGAAGATGCGCCGGCGTGGACGGCTTATCTCTCGCGCTGCCAGCATCTTCTCCAGCAAGGAATGTTTGTTGGCGACATTTGCACCTTGAGTCCGGGCGGTGGTCCGACCACGCCCAAATTGCCGGCAGGTTTTGACGGTGATCTGTGCGGCGAAGAATTATTTTTGAATTCCATGACCGTGACCGATGGCCGGCTCACGCTGCCTTCGGGCATGAGTTATCGCATTCTCCTGCTGCCCAATCGCGACGTGATGACGCCCGCCGTCGCGCGCAAAATCCGCGAGTTGGTCAACGCTGGCGCAACGGTGCTCGGTCCGAAACCCTCGTCCTCGCCGAGTCTTCAGGATTATCCGGCCTGCGATCGGGAAGTGAAACAAATCGCAGCCGAGCTTTGGGACAGCGGCAAAGTCATCTCCGGAAAAACCGCCGCGCGAGTGCTCGCCGATTTGAATGTGCAGCCGGATTTTCTCGCGAGCGAAAAGGACATTTTGTGGATTCATCGGCGTATCGGGACGGCTGAGGTTTATTTTGTCTCGAATCAGGAAGGCGCCGGGCGTGTGGCAGATTGCACTTTTCGCGTGGCAGGTAAACAGCCCGAATTGTGGGATGCCGCGACCGGAGAAATGCACGACGCAACAACCTTCAGCAGTATGGATGGTTTGACGAAACTGCCGATCCAATTTGACCCGCGCGGCTCGGTGTTTGTCGTTTTCCGAAAACCGGCGAAGCCGGCGACGGACGGGAAAAATTGGACTGAAGTTTCCCCCATCCAAGAATTGACCGGCGCGTGGTCGGTGCGGTTTGATCCGCGCTGGGGCGGACCTGGGCAGATGACATTTGACATCCTGACTGACTGGACCAATCGGAACGAAGCTGGCATACGCTATTTTTCCGGCACGGCGATTTATGAGAAGGAATTTCAAGCCTCCAAGCCAGCGAAGGGGGCGCACGTATTCCTTGATCTTGGCGAAATTAAAAATCTTGCCGCCGTCCGCCTGAACGGGAAAGACCTCGGCATCGCGTGGAAGCCCCCGTTCCGCGTCGATGCCACCAAGGCTCTGCGCCGGGGGACAAATAAATTGGAGGTTCGCGTGACCAACCTGTGGCCCAACCGCTTGATCGGCGACGAGCAGCAGCCCGACGATTGCGCGTGGACAGCGGAATATACGTGGAAACCGGGTGGAAAGAATATTCTCGTGGGACGGCCACTGGCGGAAATTCCCGCTTGGTTCACGGAAGGCAAGCCGCGCCCGTCGGCAGGTCGCTACACGTTCACGAGTTGGAAATTTTACTCAAAAGATTCGCCGCTGCTGTCTTCGGGACTGCTGGGTCCAGTGACGTTGCAAAAGTCGGAAGTCAATCCGTCCAAATAAGACAATGATGCAGAGGAAATTTTTAACCCTGTCATTGATTTTTGCCGCCTTGGCGACGTCGTTTTCAGCAGCCGGCGACGCACTGCCTGGCAAACCCAACATCCTGTTTATCCTCACGGAAGATTCCGGGCATTTGAGTTTTCTCGGCACGCCCGGTTTGCAGACGCCCAACATGGATTCGCTGGCGCGTTCGGGAGTCTATTTCAAAAACTTTTTTGTGGGCTATCCGGTTTGCTCGCCTTCGAAAGCCTGTATCTATACCGGATTGCATAATCATGAGAACGGCATCCTGAATAACACCCAGAATTATTTCAAGCCTGCATCGCAACTCACCGATGCCGAGCGCAGAAATCCAATCTATGTCAAAAACCGCATCCGCGATGATCTTCCCACGCTGGTGGAACGACTTCACGACGCGGGGTATTATCAGGGCATCGCCGGCAAGCTGCATGTCGCACCGCTGGAAAAATTTCCTTACGACGAATTTATCAAGAGCTGCGACGGCACGTCGGTGACTGGATTCATCGCGCGGGCAAAACTGACGGGAAAGCCGTGGCATTTATTTGACAATGTTGAGGTTTCGCACCGCCCGTTCACCGACAGCGAGAAACGGAAAATTAAGGTGAATCCGGCGGACGTGAAACTCCCGGCTTTCCTCGCCGACACGCCCAAGGTTCGTCAGGATTGGGCGGAGTATCTGGACGCAATTGAGAACGCCGATAAGTTGGTCGGCGAAGCCATGGAAGCCTTGCGGGCGTCCGGGCAGGAATCCAATACCATTCTCATCTGCATGGCCGGCGATCATGGGGCGGCGTTTCCGCACGGTAAGATGACGCTGTACGATTTCGGTTTGCGCGTGACCATGAGCATCAACTGGCCTGGTTTGACGCATCCAGCCGTCAGCGAGGCGCTGGTTAGCGAACTGGATTTGACTCCGACGCTGCTCGACCTGCTCGGTCTGCCGCCGCTCCCGATGGCGGACGGGCTTTCATTGCGACCTGTCCTGCAAAATCCCCACACCGCATTGGGACACGATTATATCTTTGCCGAAATCTCCGACAAAGGACCGCTGCCGAACAACGGCATGCAGGAGCGCAGCGTCTTCGATGGACGCTGGCACTTGATTTATCGGGAAAAACTAACACCCGCCTGGCGGCAGGTTCAGGCGGATAGCAGGGATTGGAAGATCTGGCGTAATCGTACTTACGATGACACCGTTAATTTCAGGGAACAATACCCCGCGCAGTATCAAATCCTCGTGGAGATGGATCCGCAAAGTTTTGGTGGAAGAGTGCGACCAATCGAACTCTACGATTTGCAGTCTGATCCGGATGAGATGCGCGATCTGGCGGGTGATGTAAAATCTCGATCCCAACTCATCCGGCTTTACGAAGCATTGCGCGATTGGGCCAATTCCACTCATGATTCCGCCGTGCATATACCGGCAACCCCGCCCGCAGGATTATAGATTTTTCTCAGGGCATAAAAAAACACTGAAATCAAAATGAAAGCATGGATGCTCATACTCACATTGCTGGCGACCCTTGGCGACCGGCTGATCGCGGCGGAAGGCCAGGACCAACATTGGTCGGAACCGCCTGTCGTGGATCCAAAATATGACGGCACTCCCATTCCGCCGCCGCCAGGAGCCGTGGTTCTTTTTGACGGTCAGAATGCCCACGGTTGGGTTAGAATCCCAAACGCAAATGACACCAACCAGAGCGTTCAATTTACCTGGAAAGTGGAAAACGGTTTCATGGAAGTGGTCACTCAGTATGGAGTCCGTCAGTCCTCATTAGTCGGGACCAGGGAAAATCTCATCACTAGCGGCCACTTGCATGTCGAATGGGCTACGCCCGCCGAAGTGAAAGGCAATGGCCAGGGGCGGGGCAATAGTGGTGTTTTCATTGAAGGCTTTCCCGAATTGCAGGTGCTGGACTCGTTCCACAACAAGACGTATTTTGACGGCCAGGCGGCCGCTTTTTACAAATATCGCCCACCGTTGGTGAACGCTTGCCGTGGCCCTGGTCTGTGGCAGTGTTACGACATCCACCTTCAGCGCGCCAAGGTGGCCGACGGGAAAGTGATTCAACCGGCCATCATGACGGTTTATCATAACCATGTTTTGGTGCAGGACCACATCACCTTTCCCAACCCCGTCCAGGCGAGCACACTCCGGCTGCAGGACCATCTCAATCCCGTTCGTTTCCGAAATATCTGGTTTATGCCTGGTGAAACTGCTTCCAATCCCGAATCTCGCACTAAAAATTTATATGAAACAAAAACGCATGACTAAGCCCTCCGAAATCATCACGAGGACCCATTGGCCTCGCCGGAAGTTTTTGCAAACCGCCGCCCTCGTTACTGGTGGAGCTTCTTTGGGGTTTCCCAGCCTGGTCCAAGGGGGTGGCACCAGCAAAAAAATCAATGTCGCCCACATCGGGTTCGGCGCAATGGGGCGGGGCAGACTTACGGAAATGCTCAACTGCGCGGCAAATATCGTCGCCTTGTGCGATGTGGACGAAAATCAATTTCCAGCCGCACGGAAGATTGTCGAGAACTCGGCTTTCCAGCCCAGGGAATATGTGGACTTCCGCGAAATGCTCGAAAAAGAGAAAAATTTGGATGCTGTCGTTATCACCACACCCGACCACTGGCACGCTCCCATTATAATGGCGGCGCTTGCGGCGGGTAAACATGTGTTTTGTGAGAAGCCGTTGACTCACACCATTGCAGAAGCGAGAGCGGTGCGTGAATTGGTTAAGAAATATCCGAACCAAGTCACGCAGATGGGCAACCAAGGTAGCGCCTCGCCGAATCTGCGGCGCGGCATTGAAATTATCCAATCAGGCGCACTGGGGCAGATTCATGAGGTACATTGCTGGCTGCCTGGCGGTGGGGTTCATCCCGGCTTGGCAGTGCCGACGGTTGGCGATCCGATCCCGAAAGGTTTGCACTGGGATGGCTGGCTGGGAGTGTCACCCATGCGAACCTTCAAAAAGGGGTATTATCACCCTGGCAACTGGCGTGGTTGGTATGATTTCGGCAGCGGAATCATGGGCGACTGGGGTTGTCACGCGTTGAACCTTCCGTTCCGCGCGCTGAAACTGGATTATGCCAGGCGCATTTCTGCCGAGGGCGAAATGATGGGCCTGCCAACTTACTCGGGGAACAATCATATCCATTTTGAGTTTGACCGGCGCGGACTTCTCGATCCGCTGACCGTGCATTGGTACGACGTGGGGGCGAAGCCGGCGGCAGGCGTGATTCCGGCCGAGTTGCTCGCGCTTCTAGGTGAATTGCCGGTCACAGGCGTGTTGATCTTTGGCGAAAACGGCTGGATCTTCGGTGAAGGTCATTCATCTTCGGACTACATCAGGCTGAAAGGGGACAAAAAAATTTCCGGAATACAAAATCATGAAGCCTTAAGAAATATTCCGGAATCCCTCCCGCGTGTCCACAACCATGTCGCCGAATGGGTGGATGCCTGCGCTGGTGGCCCACCGACGTTTTCTAATTTTGAAATCGGCGGACACCTCACCGAAATCGCGTTATCCGGGGTTGTGGCCTTGCGGATGCAAAAATCGCTCGATTGGAACGGAGAAAAAATGCTTGCCGAGAATGCGCCGGAAGCGGCGAAGATCATTCAAAAGAATTATCGCTCAGGCTGGACGATTTAATTGATAAGAGCCCTGATTATAGTGATTAAATACATTTTTATTTCTGCTGTCGCTATTTATTTGCACGGTCAGTTGCACGCGGCGGAGAAGCCCAACATCCTGTTCATTATCGCCGATCAATGGCGCGCGCAGGCATTCGGCTTCGCCGGCGATCCCAATGTGCAGACGCCACACCTCGACGCTTTGCAGCGCCAGAGTCTGAATTGTGTCAATGCGATATCCGGCGTGCCGGTCTGCTGCCCGGCTCGGGCTTCGATTTTCACGGGTCAGCGCCCTCTGACACACGGAGTGTTTATGAATGACGTGTCGCTGCATCCAAACGCGGTTTCGCTCGCCAAGGTTTTGCAACAGGCGGGGTATGACACCGGTTACATCGGCAAGTGGCATGTGGACGGTCAGGGGCGTTCCGCCTTTATTCCAAGGGAACGTCGTCAGGGGTTTGATTATTGGAAGGCGCTGGAATGCACGCACGATTACAATCACTCCTACTATTACGCGGATGGCCCCGAGAAACTGGAGTGGAAAGGCTACGATGCCATCGCCCAGACCGCGGACGCTCAAAAATATCTTCGTGACCACGAGAAGGCCAGTAAACCGTTTTTTCTATTTCTCTCGTGGGGACCGCCGCACGATCCTTACCAGACTGCACCTGAAGAATACCGGTCAAAATACAAGGCCGACCTGCTTAAACTCCGTCCCAACGTTCCGCAAGCCATCCGCGTCAAGGCGCGAGTGGCTCAAGCGGGATATTACGCCCACTGCAGCGCTTTGGATCATTGCGTGGGCGATCTTTTGCAAACGTTGCGCGATTGTGGGTTGGCCGGCAACACGCTTGTGGTTTTCACTTCTGACCACGGCGATCTGCTCGGTTCGCATGGAGCCTTTAATAAGCAGCAGCCGTTTGATGAATGCATTCGCGTTCCCTTGCTGTTGCATTGGCCGAAAGGCTTTGGCCCAAGCGCCCGCGCAGCTGATGCCTTGATTAACATGGAGGACATCATGCCTACCTTGCTGCGACTGTGTGGCGTGCCGATTCCAAATACTGTGGAAGGAATTGATTACAGCGATTACCTGCACGGCGGCAAGAATCCTTCCGATGGCGCTACGCTAATATCTTGTCCCGCGCCTTTCGGTCAATGGGAACGCAAGATTGGTGGTCAGGAGTATCGCGGCATACGCACCCAGCGTTACACTTATGTCCGCAACTTGAAAGAGCCATGGCTGCTTTATGACAATCAGTCTGATCCTTACCAGACCAACAATCTGGTTAACATTCCTGAGTTTGCGCCTTTGCAGGCGCAGTTGGAGGCAACCCTCAAACGGAAACTGAAAGAACAAGGCGACGATTTCCTGCCTGCTGCTGATTATATCAAGAATTGGGGATATCGAGTAAACGCTGGCGGAACTATTCCTTATACAAACTGAAAATCCAACATTAAATTTTGTCGTCCCAATATGGATGCCACGCACGTGAAAAAACTCACTGCCTTTCTCCTGACTGGTTTGCTGCAGTTAAAGCTCTGCACTGCTGAACCGCTCAGGCCCAACATTGTCTTTTGCTTTGCCGACGACTGGGGGCGTTATGCGAGTATTTATACGAACGTCGAAACTCGTCCCTCCATCAATCAGGTGCTTCAGACTCCGGTCATTGATCGCATGGCGCGGGAAGGCGTGGTGTTTAAGCATGCATTTGTCCCGGCCCCGAGTTGCACGCCGTGCCGGAGTTCATTGTTATCCGGGCAGTATTTCTTTCGCACCGGTATGGGCGTGATTCTGCAGGGTGCGGTTTGGAATGATTCCATTGCAAGTTATCCATTGCTTTTGCGCGACGCAGGTTATCATATTGGCAAGACTTACAAGGTCTGGAGTCCGGGCGTGCCCGCCGATGCTCCTTATGGCGGCCAGCGCTATGCCTATGAAAAAGCTGGATCGGACTTCCGCTTTAAATATGACGCGCATGTTATGGAGAAAGTGCATCGCGGCAAGAGCCTTGAGGAAGCGAAACAGATTATCCTCCATCAGATACGTGGCAATTTCGACGACTTTCTGGCCGCGCGGAAACCCGGCCAGCCTTTCTGTTACTGGTTTGGGCCGTCGCTGACCCACCGTCCGTTTGTAAAAGGTTCCGGCCGGGCGTTGTGGGGTCTCGATCCGGATTCCGTTCGTGGGAAGCTGCCCAAATTCATGCCTGACGTGCCCGAAGTCCGTGAGGATTACACCGATTATATGGGCCAGATACTGGCTTGGGATGCCGGCATCGGCGTCATTGTGGACCGGCTTCGCGCGCTTGGCGAACTCGACAATACCCTTCTGGTCATCAGCGGCGATCACGGCATGCCTGGCGTTCCCGGCGGCAAATGTAACCTATACGACCACGGTGTCGCCGTCGCTCTGATCGTGCGAGGACCGGGCATCAAAAGTGGTCGCTTTGTGGACGACTTCGTTAATTTAATGGATCTTGCACCCACGTTTCTTGAAGCCGGCGGAGTTAAATCGCCGGATGTGATGACCGGGCGGAGTTTCATGAATGTTTTATACTCAGATAAATCAGGGCAAATTGACCCGGTCCGGACCTGGGTGGTGACCGGTCGCGAACGCCATGTCGCCGATGCTCGCGAGGGAAATTTGCCTTTTCCGCATCGTGCTTTGCGCACGGCCGATTTTCTCTACATTCGCAATTTTGCGCCGGATCGCTGGCCGATGGGAAGTCCAAAATTCACCAGTCAGGCTAATATGCCCGCGATGGCTGCGCTGGAACGTGATACTTATGCCGCGTTTGCGGACATGGACGCCAGCCCGACCAAAGCCTGGTTGGTCCATCAATTCGGCGAGGAAGATTGGGAATGGCAATACAATTATGCTTTCGGCAAACGGCCGGCCGAAGAGTTGTACGACTTGCGCAAGGATCCGGATGAAATCGCTAATTGTGTGAACGATCCGGCTTATGCCAAACAGAAGGGCGAACTTTCAGCGCGGCTGATGCAAATTTTGACCGATGCCAAAGACCCGCGCATGGCTGGCGATGGTCATACGTTCGATCGTCCGCCGTTCACGAATTTCTCCGACAATAATCGCCGTTAACCGGGAAACACCAACCGAAGCTAAAAGCTCAGTTGAATTATGCTCTTAAAAAGAAGCGCATAAGGTAAAAAGTAAAGTATGAGACGGTTGTTTCTGCCGCGCTGGTGACCGAAATTGCACTTGCTCAAAAACCGGAACCTGTGGGGATCAAGGCAATGGTATTTATAAAAATTCATCCTCAAATCCAAATACCCGGACGACGACATGATTCGCAGCGGCGAAATATCCTGGCAAAATGAGGATAGTAGTGAAACTACAGGATAGAATTTTACGTTGAGCCGGAAGAAATAGCGCTGCTACCGGCGCAAGCGATAGAAAACCGATCCGCTGGCAGGATAGAGCGGGAGAATCATTTGATTGGTGGCCGCCGAATTGGTGATATCGGTCCAGTTGGTGGCGAGCCCGACGGCAATTGCATTCGTTTGCTCTTGCAGCGTCCAGCCAAGGTGGGATGGTGGCCAGGAGAGCGTTAATTGGTTAGGCCCGCTGTTGGCAGTGAGGTTGGTTGGATACCCTGCGGGAGTGATGGTCAATGTGCCATTTACAAAGCTGAAACTGTAGTTCATCGCGGTCAACGTGCCGCTGGCGGCCACAATGGGATAACTGCCTGGGTAGCTTGCGTTTATTGCGGTCGAAGTCAAAGCTGGAGATCCCATTGTGGCTGTGGTCACACTGTCTCCAATGACCAATCCGCCAAAGCTTGCGGTGAATCCGGGATTGGCAGCGCCATAGGTTCGGTTCGTGTTGTTTGCGCTTATGGTGAGCAAGGCTTTGCTGACCGAGAGAGCGGCGAAGTTGGTGGCGCGACCCACTGGGTTTATCACCACCACCGCATAATATCCGCTGCCGGAGACGGTGGGGGTGTTGGTGAAATTGGCAAAGACCGCGCCCGGAATGGCGTTGGTTTGGCTGTCATACCATTGGTAAGTCAATGGCCCGGTGCCGGTCGCGTTGGCCGAAAGAACCACGCTGTTGCCATAGATGCAATTGGTGGCGATTGGCGAGACCGATACGCCCGGCAACGCGGCTACCGCCAAAGTGCCGTTTACGCCCAATTTTGAGGTATCCCAAACCAGGCCCGATCCAGGCGTCGCCGGGATAATGCTGGTAAAGGTGCCACTGTAATTGCTGGCTGAAAAAAGGGCGAAGGCATTGCCAGCGACGAGCGCCGGACCGCCATTGCTAATGGTCAGGGTGCCGTTAAACACCAGGTTACTGGCAAATAATCGGGAACTGACGCCGCTGCTGTTGGCCAGCATGGTCAAATTGCCAGCCAGAAAAATCTGGTTGGTGACCATCAGAGGAATGGTTAATGAGGAAACATCCAAGGTCGCACCGCTGGCGACGTTCACCCAGGCGCTGTTAAGATTGGCGTTGCCGGTCAGTGCGAGGGCCCCGTTGCTGATGTTGATGCCGCCGATGGAGGCGGTGGTTCCCGCCAGCAGCAAATTCCCCGCGCCGGTTTTGACCAGGCTGCCCGCACTGATGATCGGATTAGAAATAGCGAGGGTAAGGCCGGTAGCGAGATTGAACGTGCCCCCATTAGTGGTGAGGGTGATGCCGCTATTGGCATTGGCCATGGCAAAACTGGCGGTGGGGGTGAAGATGCCATTGTCCAAAATGAATTGCCCGGCATTGAAGCTGGCAGGATTGCCGCCCAGATTAGTTTGTGATCCGGCTTTTAGGACCGTGCCAAACGCGGTGACCATGGGGCCGGTGAAGCCGGTATTGTTGCCGCTGTAAATAATCGTACCCAAACCACTGCCGGCATAGCCGTTGGTCAATGCGGCTGAGCCGGTAATGGTGGCACTGATATTGATCGTTCGGGTGGTATCATTGGCCAGGCTGAAGGCAGAATTGGATGCCACATTCAATGCACCGGCAACCCCGTACGCCTGGCCGCTGTTGCCATTGCCGATTCCTCCGCCGGCAAGAATCAGGTTGGTCACCGTCATGATCGCCCCGCTGTTGCCTTTCATATTGATGAATCCGCCGCCGCCATTCACCGTGAGCGAACTGCCGGGAAAAACCACATTGCCCACACCCGCAGGTGTGCGGAGTTGAAACGGCCCAGTGAAATACAAAGCGGGGTTGGTGGGCCAATTGCCATCCGACCAGTTGGCTTGCGCCAATCCGCCGCTGTCGGCTTTGGTGTTAAAACTGGAATAGTTGATCGGGTCGTTATTGGTAAGCGTCAGGCTGGGGCCGCTGTTGATGGTCAATGCCGCCGTGACGCTGGTGATGCTGCCAAGATAGTTGGTCACGATGACGGAATAGCTTCCCGCCCGGGCGTAGGTCAGCCCCGTCAGCGTGAGGTTCGCATTGGTGGCGCCGGCCACCAGATTGGTGCTGTTAAACAGCCATTGATAAAAGAGCGGCCCGCTGCCACCGGCCCCCACAGTGAAGGTGGCACTGCCGCCCGGCCAGCCGGTCTGCGCCACGGGCTGCTGTCCGATGTTCGGCGGCATTGGTTGTACGTAAACCAGACTGACCACAGTCCATGGAGGCAACAGGTAGGTGAACGCGTTATTGGTCACACTCACCGGCCCCTGATTGGACAGCGAGAGCGAAGCGGAGGTGACCCATTGAGTCAGGGTGGTTATGCCCGGAAAATTCGTGAGGGTAAAAGTTTGTTTCACCGCATAGGCTGTCGGGTTGGCCGCAACGATCACAAAATTGCTGGAACCGGAATCCTTGTAGGCGCTGACCAGTGCGGTTGAATTATTGGTCGCGCCAATCCGGTAAAAATTCGGGCGGACAAACCGGCTGTAATTTCCCATCACAAACAGGCGTTTGGCGGGATTCGCGGTATTGTTGGCAATGGAACCGGTGCCGCTGCCGGTGAGCCACCAGTAATTATAGGCATTGGCTTGCGCCACGGTCAGGAAGGCATGGATTTCCTGGGCGAGTTGCAGGCCGTTGGTGATGGTGTCGTCGCCGGTCAGGTAATGTTCTGTCTCCCACAACGGTTTAGGGCAGGGGGTGCCGAATTGGGTGACCGGTGCAGCGGAACTGCCGTAGTTGTGCCCTCCCAGAATGCCCACCAGATTCGAAGTGGTCAGGTCATTCATGGTATTGGTGGCCAGATTCCATTGCCAATGTTCATCCTCTGGCAGCATGATTTTGGTGGAGGCCACATTGCTGGCCGTGAAGGCGGCGGCCAGGTAGGGGACAAAGTCGTGAAATTGCTTCCCGGTCCACCAGCAGGATTCATACGTGACGAGGGCGTCCGGTTCATTTTGAATGGACAGCGCATAGAGACTGATGCCATAGGCGGTTTTTAAATTGGCGACATAATTGGCGAGCAGGCTGGCATAGCCTTGATAGTTGTTGGTGGAGGAAACGAAGTTTCCCCCGTTTACGGAGTTGGTGTCTTTGTAAATCACCGGCGGACTCCAGGGGGTGCTCCAAATGCGCGCCCCGCGCGCCTGCGCTTGTTGCGCGATGTTGCCTTCCCAGGTGGTCCCGTCGGGGGCGATGCGGGTGCGCAGCAGCGAAAGTCCGGCTCCACTGTTGGTGGAAAAAAGCAGGTCGGCATCGGAGGTGGAGAGCGAACCGCTCATCCAGGCGGAGGATGCGCCGAAACCGTCAATGCGCTGCTGCTGGTTGGTAAAATTCACCGTCACCGTTCCGGTATTGGTCGCCATGCCGATAAACTGAATATTGTCCACCCACAGGATGCTTGGGCCGGTGAGCGAACCGGACCCGTCATAAATGTGCAACATGACATTGGCGATATTATAAAGGTAGGGGTCCGTATTCGCATTCAGCGGAATGCTGACATGTACCCAGTTGGTGTTGCTGGCGGGGATGGTCACGCTAGTGGTGTAATAGTCCTGACCATAAGAAGGCGTGCCCAAGCCAAATTGGAGGTTGCCGAAATTGCCGCTGCTGGTCACGGCGGAACCGGCGGCAAACCGGACGTCGCATTGCAGATTGGTGAACTGGATTCCGTTGATGGAGGGATTGATGCCGTTAATGCCGTTCCAAACGGTAAACTGTTCACCGCCGGTGCCGGGAAAATTGAGCAGGATCTTCATCGCGCCGGATCCGGCGTTGGTATTGGCATCGCTGGTCGCATCCCAGGAGAGCGATTGAAAGGAATTGCCGAACCAGTAGCTCCAGAGGCGATTGATTCCGCCGCTAGAATAGGCATTGGTGCCGATTCCGGTTGGATCAAACCGGTCAATCACATTGGTCACGGTCTGCCCCTCTGCCGCCGGCAAAAGGCCGCCGGCGGCCAGCAGGAACATCAAAAATTTCAGAGTGCGGTGCATGGCCAGTGGATCATCGTCGGTTTCGCTCGACCGGGCAAATACTCGATCGGGTGGTTTTAGGCGCGTTACTCGTGATCACCCAAGCGTTGCAAATCCAGCAGCACCACCTCGTTTTCCGGCAGTGGCCGGGACGTGCCAAATTTTCCATTGGCGCTTATGTTGATTATTTGATCAGAATCCGGTTCGCCCGTGCTGGCATCGCGCAGGGTTTTTTCCTGCGCCCGCGTGAGTTGGGCGGGGGTATGCATTTCGAGGTAGGCGGAATAGGCGTCATTGTGGTGGTACCCGATGCGCCAGGTTTTGAGCCGGTATTTCCCGGGGGGCACACTCGTTAGCATCATAGTAGCCTCGCTTTTATCGCCCGCCGGATGCGGCTGGCGGAAATAAATCTGGTTGGCAGTTTTCCCTTCCGTCGGGTGGGTCAAGTCCCAAACCAGGATTTGCGCGCCTCCGCGGTCGTCCCGGCACACCCACGCGTGCGCGTCGGCCTGTTTCAGTTCCGTACTGCCGAGACGGTTTAAAAACTGGTAGGCAAAGTAAGCCGGTTTCTTGATGCCGGAAAAGTTGAGGAGTCCGAAGCCGCCGTGAAACGGCGTGAGTGGCGGGCCATTCTCCTCGAAAATATCCGTGAATACCCAATACGAAAAGGATGCCACCCCATTTCCAGTTTGCTTGAATTGCTCGAGAATATAAGGGGCGGAGAAATAGGCGTCATGCACCGGATCGCGCGGCGAGTAAGACGTGCTCCATTCGGTGATGTGAATCGGCAGGTTTGGTTTTGCGCTGGCATCAATCACCCCGCGCTGGCTCACGGCATTGTGGGCGGGGGCGAGGAGATCGGGGCTGAGGTACAAAAAGGAATTGCCCTCGGCATCCAGGCCGCTGGCCCCGCCGCCCAGCCCGTAGCCATGGTAGCTGATGAAATCCAGCGGCGTGTTGCTGGTGCTGCAAAAGTCCAGAAATGATTTCACCCAGTCCGGTCCCGCACCGGAAGGGCCGCCCACCCGATAAGCCGGGTTCACACTTTTCACGGCGGCAGCCGTGTGAGCGTACAATTCAAAATATTCTTCGCGGGCGTGCTGCGGGTTGCGCGGTCCCCAGAAACCGGGATAGTTCGGTTCATTCCAGATCTCAAAATTCCATTTCGCCACTTCATCAGCCCCATATCGTTCGGTCCAATGCGCGACGAGGTCATGGATGAGTTGATCCCATTTTTCATACGAGTTGGGAGGGGTGACGTTGGCCTGCCACCAGAAAATCTTTTTGGAACCACTGGCCAGTGCGGCCGGCATGAAACTCAATTCCACGAAGGGCCGGACTTTCTGGGCCAACAGCGCATCATAAAGCTGGTCAATGTAGAGCCAGCTATGGCGCGGTTGATGATCCCGCCCTTCGGCGTAAACGCCCATGTCATCCGAGAGCAAACCGTGGAAACGGATTTGTTTGAAGCCGATTTCCTGTTGGCAGAGTTGCAGTTGGTGCTGCCAATCGGCACGCAGTCCCTCATTTGCGCGGCCGGCACCGATACATTCATGGAAGAGTTGCGGAGTGGGGCCTTGTACATCATTCCAATCGGCCGTGATTAGCCGGCCAGCAGCCTGGCTGACCATGAGTCCCGCCAGCCAGACGAGCAGCATGGTCACGGACGACTTGACGCGGTGGTGGAGAGGCATTTTCATAAAGATTCTTAAAGCAGGTCGGCGGCAAGGCTGGCCCGGAAGAAAATCAGTCCCCGGTGGCGATGGTCCACATGCCCTTGGGATCCGTCAGCGTGCCCTTGCCAATGGTTTGTTCCATTTTAAGTGTCTCCACATGGCCATCGTGGAAAAGATAATTGAAACGCTTGCTATGGAGGCCATAGGCGGTGGCCCCAAAGTTGTGACTGGCGGGGGACATGCCGGTGGAATTGGGATCGGTCTGGCACAAGTCAGCGGGAGTGCCGCCGCCGGCAACCGGCGCACAAGACATGCTGGGCCAAACCTGGCCGCACACATTCTGGTAATTCGGCTGTTCCACCAGCAGAATTGTTCCGGCGTTGTCACGGATGACGTTGGCTTTATATCCCCGGGCATCGGGATCCAGAGGGCCGTCGTCTTTCCAATAAATGCCGACGCCATGATTAATCGGGGGCAAGGGATAACGGTGATTGCTGGTGGACACCTGCCATTCAGATTGGTAACCCGGCCCGACGCCATTCATGCAATACGTCCGGCGCGTTAAATAGGGAGCCCAGTCCGGACTTAATTCGATAATGTCTGCCGGACATTTCAATATGCCGGGACAATATTCTTTTGGCCGCACGGACATTCGCAAGGCACTGTCGGGTGCGTGTCCGCCGATATACGAATCAATCCAGCTATCCCAGGTATATTGATCCAGCGCGCTGGTCTCATAAGCCGCCGGCGGCAACATGTCAGTGTGTTCACCAATAAACTGGATAAAGCCTATGCCAAGCTGCCTTTGGTTGCTGGTGCATTTAATGCGCTGGGCCTTGGCTTTAGCGCTTGCCAGGGCGGGGAGCAACATCGCCGCCAGGATGGCAATGATGGCGATCACAACCAGCAGTTCAATGAGGGTGAAGGCGTTGGGTTTCGGGCGGCGCATGTTAAGATAGGGGATGGTTATTTCAGCAGGACTTTGCCCTCGGCGATGACATATTTTTTGCCGGCCGGCGGCGGCGGAAAACGGATCGGGTCATGGGCCACAAAATCTTCAAAATTTTTGGGTATGCTTCGCGTGTAGGCGATGTATCGGCGCAGCTCCAAGCTTAATTGGCCAGCGGCCGCCTCGGCGGAAACATTGGCATCAATGGCTTGGCTATTGGGTGGTAAAGGCCTTGAAACCAGCGGGGTATAGGAGCTTCCGGGCTTGGTGGGGTCGGCGGAAACCGCTTGTGTGGTATCGGGCTTCGGCAACGCAGCGTGGTTTTTTTTGCCACAACCGCCCCCGGCGCAACATTGTAGCGCGAGCGTCAATCCCAAGCAAAGCCGCATCGGCTCAATCCGCCAAAAGTGATTTCCCCGAATATCGCCCAGTGGGTAATTCGTCGTTGTCAATTTTGCGCCGAGGATCACCCAATAACAATGCGCCAAAAATTCAACAATTGCAGCTACCCTTTCGGGTAGTTTGAATCGTGCTTATCCGGTTGCTTGCCAAATCCGGTTTTTTGTCAGATCGCCAACCTTAACGAAGCAAAACGCCAAACATCTGCGACCACGCCAAGCAGTGCTTGTCGATTCATTCCGCAAATTGGCAAGCAACCGGATAAGCATGGTTCG
>CAISVF010000448.1 GCA_903888765.1 uncultured Verrucomicrobia subdivision 3 bacterium
AAGTCGGGCTGCCATGGCAGCATGCCCGGCGCGCAAAGCCGTTCGTACGTCTCTACCCAAGCGAAACACTGCTCGCCCACTTCGACTTCCTCGCTCGCGTCTTCCAAACCCACGGCCTGCCTTTAGCGCTTTATGTGGACTACCATTCCTTCTTTTACTCCCACAATCCCGACGCCTTCACGCAACTGGGGCAAGCCCTTCACTTATACGGTATCAAACTCCTCTACGCCCCCACGCCGCAGGCCAAAGGCAAAATCGAACGCCGCCATGACTACTGGCAAAAACGCCTCGCCCCCCTGTTGGCCGCCGCCGCATCCTCGAACTGCTCGGGGCCAACCGTTTGCTCGACCAACTCGTGCCCCATGCCAACCAGCACGAAATTCACCGTGAACTCGGTCAGACCCCGCTCCAAGCCCAACAACACGCCCCAACAGAACAACCTTCCGTCCTCCGTCCCTATCCCAACTGCCCGTGGTGGCCTTACGTCAGTAAACCCTCGTCCGCGCCGGGGATGATGGCCGAGTTCCGGTCGGCTCCCAACGCCACCCCATGACCGCACCACCCCGTTCCAAAGTCATCCGCTGCCTGCGGCCAGACGGCGACATTTACTACCTCCGTAACGCTCCAGACAAAAATACCACACCCCTCGTCCTGCTCCTTTGCCCGGTCTTCTGAACCCAGTCCAACTCGGTTCGCACACGAAATTCCAGTTTTGTTTGATACACAACAACACCGGCGAACTTTCTCGCCGCCTATCGGTCATTGGGCTAATATTTCGCCTTGTGACCGAAGAACAAACAGCCACCACCGATGTCACGGGTGTTCCACACAAACGCCGCCCGCGCTATCGGGGAAAAAATCCGCGCCGGTTTGAAGAAAAATACAAAGAGCACGGTCAGGACGCAGAGACGATAGCCAAAGTGATTGCTGCTGGCAAAACTCCAGCCGGGAGCCATCGCCCCATCATGGTTGCGGAAATCCTCACCGTGCTGGCCCCGCAGCCCGGTGAAATCGCCGTGGATGGCACGCTGGGCTACGGCGGACATGCCCAGGAAATCCTAGCTCGCATTTTGCCCGGAGGAAAACTCCTCGGCCTGGATGCCGACCCGGTGGAATTGCCCAAAACCGAGTCCAGGCTCCGCGCGCTGGGGTTCAGCGCCGAGATTTTTGCGGCTCACCGCACCAATTTTGCCGGACTGCCGCAAGTGCTGGCGGCACAGCAAATTCCGGGGGCGGATATGATCCTGGCCGACCTGGGGGTTTCCTCGATGCAAATTGATGATCCAACGCGGGGCTTTTCGGTGAAACTAGACGGGCCGCTCGATATGCGAATGAATCCGCAACGCGGTCAGCCCGCATCTTCCCTCCTCCAAAAAATTGATCCGGAAGCCCTGGTAAAATTACTTGTGGCCAATGCCGATGAACCCAACGCGGCACACCTGGCACCAGCGCTCGCGGGAAAAGCATTTACTTCCACCCTGCATCTCGCCAGCACCATCCGAACCACGCTGCCGCGTCTCAGCAAGGACGATTCCGAAGGGACGGTGCGGCGGGTGTTTCAGGCATTGCGCATTGCGGTAAACGACGAGTTTTCGGCGCTGGACACTTTTTTACGGCTGATACCGGAGCATCTGAAACCCGGCGGCCGCGTGGCGATACTGACCTTTCATTCCGGGGAGGATCGACGGGTAAAGAAGGCCTTCGCCAGCGGGCAACAGGCTGGCGCTTATGCCAGAATCTCCGACGAAGTCATTCGCCCAACGCCGGCGGAACAACATTCCAATCCAAGATCGGCATCGGCAAAATTGCGCTGGGCCATCCGGGTAAAGTAAATTCACTCAGCGCAGTTCATCCAGCGCAGCAGACACGGCGGGGAATAATTTTCGCGGGCCATCGCCTTGCAGCAGGACATCCAGATCTTCGAGCCGCCGGATCAAGTCAATAACCTCATGACGGGAGTATGGCCCGCCGGCCGCGGCACAAAAATGGGTGCGACAGGCAAACGGCCGATCCACATAAATGAGGCAGCGCCCCGTCAACCGGTTCAGCAGTGGACAAATACCGTCAGCCGCATCGGCCAACTCCCTTCGCCCGGTGGCCCGAAAGGCCTTCGCCGCGAGCAAAGCCTCGCCCTTGGTAAGATGAGGCGTGCGGCCGGTGAGTTGAAATTGGCAGCACTCCGTACGTTCCCGACAATTCCGTGCTACCGGCCGCCCGGTCAATTCCTGATAAACGGCCCGCACGATTGCCAAAATATCATTCGTCCTTTGCCTCGCCATGACGGCACTGCATCGTTTTAATTTTGCTCCACCGAAATGCCGAGCACATTCACCACGGCGCGTTCGTGTCCATCGGTCGGATCGTTGAGAATCTTCATTTTGTGGGTTTCCGGATCGCGTACCGCCATTAACGAGCTACCACCGCCATCCAGATTAATGGCTTCCGTGCACCCGAGCCGGACCATTTCTGTCGCTAATTCATCATAAGTCATACCCAAGGCAATTCCGGGTTTGCGTCCATCCACGACCAGAATAGTCATCTGAATGCCCGTCGCATCCAATCCCACCACCGTGCGCGGATGACGCAGTTTACTGGAATGCGGAACGATTGCGCCGTTATGGACCAGGAGCGCGTTGCCACCAATAACTTCCCAATCTTCCGCATCCGGCTGGGTGAGGGATTCAATCGCCACGGTCTGATTGGTGTGGACGACCAGACAGGGCCGCGAGTTGGAGCAGGTGGACCAGGTTTTGCCATCAGTCATGGCCGGCCCTTCTGCGAGAGCCCACAGGCTGGCGCGATAAGCCGAATTAGTGCCTTCGGCATCACTCACCTCACGAGCCTTGAAAAAATCGCCGTTGATCACCAGATCAAATTTTTCGCGCTCGGCGATTTTGGTGGGTTGCATCAAGGTGGTCTGCCATTTGCCGGGGCCGTCCGGATCCAAACCGCCCGGAACGACGCGCAGGCGCAGCCCCGAAGTTTTCAAATTCACCTGCGCAACTAACAATCGCTGGGGCGGATTGGTGCGGGTCTCCGATTGCAAGGCGATTCCCGCGGGCATAGTCTTGGCAACCTCTGCCGCCACGGCGGCTAATCGGGCCAGCAAGATGGCCAGCAGAAACGCCACCACAGTAGATCCCGGCAGGCGACCAAAGAAAACCCGTTTCATAAGCATTTTTTAGCGATTTCCAAAAAGCGAAACAAGCGCAAATAAAAATCAGGGCTCCGCCAGCAGCGCGTCGAGATCCAGCGGGCGAGTGAACATGGCCAGTTCACCGGCACCGGTGCGCGGCCATTGCGCGGGCGGGCGGTCCCGGTAAAGTTCCACGCCGTTGCCGTCGGGATCACGCAGATAAATCGCCTCGCTCACCCCATGATCGGCCGAGCCGTCCAATTCCACGCCGGCGGCCAGCACGCGGCGCAGAGCATCACCCAATAGGGCGCGGGTAGGATATAAAATAGCGACATGAAACAGCCCGGTGCTGCCAGGCGGCGGCAGGCCTCCCGCACTTTCCCAGGTATTCAAGCCAAGGTGATGATGATAGCCGCCAGCGGATAGAAAGGCGGCCTGAGAGCCCAACCGCTGCTGTAATTCAAAGCCCAGCACGCCGCAGTAAAAACCCAGGGCGCGTTCCAGATTGGCAACCTTCAGGTGAACATGGCCGATAGTAACCCGCGGATCTATCGGGGAGGAGGGTTTGCTCATGAAGCAGAATAAACCGGTGTGAACGAGAATCAAAAGACAGATCGCGGGTAACAAAAAACCCGCTTGCGATACAAGCGGGTTTGAAATTTTTCCCAGGGATCAGCCGTTGTCGCCGATGGCTTCCACAGGGCAGCCTTCCTTGGCTTCCTTGCAGCGATTTTCTTCGTCAGCCGAGGCCGGCTGCTTGTAAACGTAGGTATAACCTCCGTCTTCATTCCGCTTGAAATTGTCCGGAGCCGTCTCACGGCACAGGTCGCAATCAATGCATTGATTATCCACGTAGTATTTTCCCGCGATGTTCTCAGAATATTTATTTGCTGCGTCAGCCATAAAATAAGTTTGTTTAAGTTAGGACTCAATTATGGTGGCAAGAAGCGGGAATGGCAAGCGCCTTTTCTGG
>CAISVF010000449.1 GCA_903888765.1 uncultured Verrucomicrobia subdivision 3 bacterium
CCCAAAGAAGCTTTTGAAAAAAAGGTTTTGTTGGAAGGCTTACCTCGTCGTTATTGGCTGCTGGGGTATGCGGTGTGGCTTTTAAACCGCTCTTATTTTTCGATAGATCTGGATATCATTCGGCAAGTAGCTGAAAGTACCAGTATGGCGGAAATAAAAACCGGCTACTCGAATTTTCAGGTGGTAAAAGGTTTTATGCGGGGAACGCTGCGTTTCCGAATTACCAAGGATCGACTGTTTAAATACACCAGCCAGATTTTAGCAGAGAATAAATAATCCCTAGTCCCCGGTCTGGCGGGGATGCTAACGCCGCTTTTAGAGTTTTTGGTGGGGTAGAAACCGGATCAGGCTGAAACAGGAATAGCTGCCCTTAAATAATTATCGATGGCCTGAGCGGATTTTTTACCATCGCCCATCGCGAGAATCACCGTGGCAGCCCCGCGCACGATATCCCCGCCGGCGAAAACACCTGGAATGCTGGTCTGGCCATTTTCATCCGCAACGATGTTGCCCCACTTGTTCAATTTTAAATCAGGGCAGGTGGCGGTGAGCAACGGATTGGCCTTGGTGCCGATGGCCACGACCACCACATCACATTCCAAAATGAATTCCGAGCCAGGAATAACTTCGGGCCGGCGGCGACCGGAGCTGTCCGGATCGCCCAGTTTCATCTTCTGGCATTTCATGCCGGTAACCCAGCGCTTGTCATTGCCCATGACTTCAATGGGCGCGGTGAGAAACTCAAACTGCACGCCCTCCTGCTCCGCATGGTGGACTTCCTCGGCGCGGGCGGGGAGTTCGGCATGGGTGCGGCGATACACAATCATGGCCGCTTGGGCACCCAGCCGCTTGGCGGTCCGCACGGCGTCCATCGCCACATTCCCGCCGCCGACCACAGCCACGCGCTGGCCGTTCAGCACCGGCGTGTCGGAACGCGGAAAATCATACGCCGCCATCAGATTGATGCGCGTGAGATATTCGTTCGCAGAATAAACGCCTTTCAGGTTTTCGCCGGGCACATTCATAAACACCGGCAGGCCGGCCCCGTTGGCGATGAAGATGGCGTCGAATTTTTCCTGCAATTCGGGAATGGTGTACGTGCGGCCAATGATGACATTGCACTCGATTTTAACACCTGCCTCCTCCAGGCGCTCGACTTCCTGCGCCACGATTTTTTTCGGCAGGCGAAATTCCGGGATGCCATACACCAGCACGCCGCCGGGCTTGTGCAAGGCCTCGTAAATGGTGACATCATGACCGCGTTTGGCAAGTTCGCCCGCAGCCGTTAATCCGGCCGGACCGGAGCCAACTATCGCCACTTTTTTGCCAGTGGGCTGGGGCTTGGTTTGCGGCAATTGATCGCGATGCTCGCGCGCCCAGTCGGCAACATACCGCTCCAGATAACCAACTCCGACTGGCAGTCCGCGGGCAGCCCGAACACAGACGGCTTCGCATTGGGTTTCCTGAGGGCAGACGCGGCCGGTAACCGCAGGCAGGGCGTTATCGCACAACAAACTCTCCGCCGCCTCGGCAATTTTGCCGGCGGTGAGTAAATCGAGAAATTTCGGAATGTTCACACCCACCGGGCAGCCCTGCATGCAGCGCGGATCTTTGCACTGCAGACAGCGGTCGGCCTCCAGCAATGCCAGCCGCTCGGGCAGGCCGAGATTCACTTCCAGAAAATTGGCGGCACGCGCGGCGGCGTCCTGTTCCGGCATGGCCTGCCGGGTGATTTGCATCCGGGCTTTGGTGGTAATTCGGGCAGACATATCAAGCGGGGGAAGGGGTGGTGGTTTCCATCCGGCAGGTGCCGGCGGCGCAGGCGGTGGAGCGCTGTTCAAATTCCCGATAGGTCGAGAGGCGATCCTGCAATTCATCAAAATTGACCAGATGCCCGTCAAACTCCGGGCCGTCCACGCAGGCAAATTTAATTTCCTGGCCGAGCGATACGCGGCAGCCGCCGCACATGCCCGTGCCGTCAATCATCACCGGATTCAGGGAAACAATCGTATGCACGCCCAGCGCGCGCGTGAGGTTGGCCACCGCCCGCATCATGGGAACCGGACCGACGGCATAAACGATATCCACTTTTTCCGATGCGAGAATTTCCTTTGCGGCATCCGTCACGAATCCTTTGCGCCCATAGCCGCCGTCATCCGTGCAGACCACAACTTTGCCATAGCGCTGGAGTTCCGGCTCAAAAATCACCCATTCCTTCGCCCGCCCGCCAATAACGCTGGTCACCTGCACACCGCGCTGGTGCAATCCTTGCGCGATGGGGTGCACCACGGCGGTGCCGACGCCACCGCCAATGCACAAGGCATGGCCGGCGCTGATCATTTCGGTGGGATGCCCCAGCGGCCCGGCGACATCGCGGATGGCCTCGCCAACCTTCAGCGCCACAAGCTCGTGCGTACTTTTTCC
>CAISVF010000450.1 GCA_903888765.1 uncultured Verrucomicrobia subdivision 3 bacterium
AAAATCGAAGAAAAAGACAAAACACCCTAGGAAATCAGAAATTTAGATGCGTCTGCCCTGGGGTTAAATTCACTTTACTGGCGAACATTCTAGGCTATCCTATAAGTCTTGTTTGCTTAAACAACTAGAATTTTATGGCTAAACTCACTGTTCGAGATATTGATGTCCGCGGCAAGCGCGTCTTCCTGCGGGTGGATTATAATGTTCCCTTGGAGGAAAAAGATTCCCAGATGGTCATTACGGATTCGACCCGGATCATCGAAACTTTGCCGACCTTGAAACTGCTCATGGAAAAGGGCGGCAGGTTAATTCTAGCCGCGCACCTCGGGCGCCCGAAAGGCAAACGCGAGGTCACCATGTCCCTGGCTCCGGTGGCCTTGAAGCTTTCTGAACTCCTCGGCAAGCCGGTTGCCTTTGTGGATGATTGCATCGGGGATAAAGTGGCATCTGCCGCTGCCGCCCTCAAGGACGGCGAGGTGCTCTTGTTGGAAAATGTCCGCTATTACAGCGAAGAGGAAAATAACGACCCTGCATTCGCCGAAAAGCTGGCGAAAGTGGCCGACTTGTATGTGAACGATGCCTTTGGGGCTGCTCATCGGGCCCACGCCTCAACCGAAGGCGTTGCCCGGATTGTCACCCGCCGAGGTGGTTTGGCTGCGGCTGGCTTGCTGATGGAACGCGAATTGAAATTTCTTGGCGATGAACTGGAAAACCCCGCCCGCCCATTTGTTGTTATTCTGGGCGGCGCCAAGGTGTCGGACAAAATCAAGGTCATTGACCGGTTGTTGGAAAAGGCGGATACCATTTTGATTGGCGGTGCCATGGCCTACACGTTCAAACTCGCCCATGGCGTCAAAACTGGTAAATCACTCGTTGAGCCGGACCACAAGGGAACGGCGCTCGCAGCCGAAGAAAAGGCCAAGCTGCGGCAGGTGAATTTTCAATTGCCGACCGACACCATCATCGCCACGCCGGTGGACACCGGTAAGCTCAATAAAAAAGGTAAACCAGTTTACGACCTGACGCAGATCCGCACGGTGAGCGGGGATATTCCTGACGATGCCGAAGGCTTTAGCATCGGACCGGAAACCGCTGCGAATTATGTCAAAATCATCCAAAGTGCCAAAACGGTTTTGTGGAATGGCCCGATGGGTATGTTTGAAGACGCCCGTTTTGCCGCCGGCACCAATGCCGTGGCCCAGGCGGTGGTGGATGCCACCCGGAATAACGGTGCCAAAAGTATCATCGGTGGCGGCGATAGCGTCAAAGCGCTGAACAAGGCCGGACTGGGTGACCAGGTCACTTTTATGAGCACCGGCGGCGGTGCCAGCCTGGAGTTCCTGGAGGGAGCGGTACTTCCTGGTGTGGCGGCATTGAGCGAAAAATAATTTTGCTGCGACCTCTCGCTTTTAATCCTCCGGGTTTACCCGGGGACGCTGGCAGAGGTCGGACATGAACCTGAATTTACCAAATGAATAAAGAACGCAAACTGATCATTGCTGGAAACTGGAAGATGAACAAAACCGTCGCCGAGGCGTTGACCCTCGTCGCCGATTTGAAGCGCGAACTCGCCAACCTTAAGGAAGTCGACATCGTGGTGGCCCCGCCTTACACCGCGTTGAGCGAAGTTTCCAAATGCATTTTGGACTCCAATCTGCGTCTGGCCGCGCAGAACATGAGCGAGAACAACTTTGGCGCGTATACCGGAGAAATCTGTGCGGGCATGCTGAAAGAATTTTCCACGCGCTATGTCATTCTGGGCCACAGCGAACGTCGGCAGTACCAAAAGGAAACCGATGCGCTCATTGCGAGAAAAGCTGCGGCCGTCCATGCGGCGGCGTTGAAACCAATTGTCTGCGTGGGGGAAACGCTTGCGGAGCGCGAAGGGCAACTCACCGAAAAAGTTCTGGAAACCCAGGTGACCGGTAGTCTGGCCGGCTTGACCAAGGAACAGGCGGCTGAAACCATTGTGGCCTACGAACCCGTTTGGGCCATTGGTACCGGCAAAACGGCTACCACCCAGCAGGCGCAAGACGCGCACGCGTTCATTCGCGGTGTGCTGACCCGGATGTTTGACGAGGCCACCGCCCGCAAAGTGCGCATTCAATATGGCGGTAGCGTTAAACCCGGCAACGCCAGGGAACTGATGGGTCAACCCGATGTGGACGGTGCCCTGGTGGGTGGCGCCTCGCTGGAAGCAAGAAGTTTTGCTGACATCATCAAAAATTCCATCTAAACTAACACCCCTATGAGTTTCATTATTGGAATATTAACCATATTGCTGGTTATCAACTGCCTTTTGTTGATTTTGTTGGTATTAATTCAATTGCCGAAAAAGGACGCCGGTGCCGGCATGGCTTTTGGCGCCGGTGCCGCCGATGCCCTATTCGGTGCTGGCTCTGGCAATGCGCTGACGAAGATTACGAAATATTCAACGGTCGTTTTCCTCCTGCTGGCGCTGGGCCTCGGCTCGCTGTATGACAAGTTCGATAATTCGCGTCAGGGCGGTAATGGCTCGGACTTCCTCAAAGACGTCCAGAAGCAACAACAGCAGTCTCAAATTCAGACCCCGCCGGCCAGCAAACCAGCTACCCCGGTCCCTCCCGGAGGTTTGATTTCCACGGTTCCTACCAACGCGACGAAATAGTCTGACTTGATTTCCCAGCCCGGCAGATTGTTCTGCCGGGCTTTTTCGTGTGCGCCCGGCAGGGCGCACTGAATAGTTGGTTAACACCTTCAACCCAGCTCCCCAAAAATAAGGCCTTTTCGCCTCCCGTCCCAAACCTTCCTGCCGAGTATGAAAGTCAGTTTACCCCTCATCTCGCTGCTGAAGGGGGGCAACTGGTTTGCAAGGCTGTGTGAGCAGCGGTCTACATGAACCGCCGCGATATGAAACCGCACGTCCGGTAGTGTGGGAGGACAGTGAGGTTTTATCCCTCGCCTCCTACCCGATTTAGCGGTTGCTTGCCTTTACCAAGCGGGCGAGCCGCGTATTAAATGCTTTTGCCGACTGAAGTTTTTCTATGGGCAGGTGAACCCGGTAGCGCCAGTAATAATTGGGAATAGCCGGCACGTTGATGCGTTCCGCCTCTACCTCCGCCCGGCGCAGGTGCGCATCCATACCGAGTAAATCCTGCAATTGAAATACGCTCCACATCGCCGGGGAAGCCAGGTGTTGGCGTATCACCGCTTCCACTATTTCTTCCGATGCTTCGTGGGGAGCTTGGCCTAGTTGACCGATTTCATGGTTGAAGAACTTCTGCGTCAGTTCGCCATCTTCCAGCCACCAGCCGCGGATTGTGCTCATGTCATGGGTCGATGGCGCGATGACACTTAGATATGGGGCATCAGCCGGCCGCGAAAATTCCAGGCCTTGGGTTTTGGGCATCCGCTGGATTTCCAGACTTAGGAGACCAAGATCGCGCATCACTTCCGGCACGCATTCCGGCACCATGCCGAGATCTTCGCCGCAGATCAGCATGTTCGTCACACGTTTGAGGGCGGGCAGTTTCTGCATGGCTTCGCGCATCCAGAAATCATCCTGTCGCCGGAAAAAGTAATCCACATACAAATCACGCAACTTCATCTGGGCATCGCCTGGCAGGTTTTTGAAGGAGGACGTTTGTTCCATGGCGATGCGAAAGTGAAATTTCCCGTCCACTTCGAGCAGGATTACATTACTGATTAAATCGAACAAATTGAGTTTCAGCCGGGTGTTCCGCTCGCTTTGCTTCTGCCTGGCAAAATGACTTTCCACCTGTCGCTGCGTGGCAAAATCCGGTTTCAAGGAATAATTTCCATTACCGGCTGCCAACAGGAACTTTTGCCGGACAAACTCCGCTTCGCGGCCAAAGATACCTTCCAGCACAGCGTCATTGATAAATGGCTGCAACAGGCGTTCGCGGTCAAAATGAATCCCGCGTGCCGACAGTTCGTCCGGCGCTATTGGAATCGCCGGCACGAAATAGCCGAGAATTCCTTCCACCGCATGGGCAGGACTGCTCCATATGCGAAAGAAACCGAGAATATGGTCAATCCGAAACGCATCAAAATAATGGGCCATCTGCTCGAACCGCCGCTTCCACCAGGCAAAACCATCCGCTGCCATCCGGGGCCAGTTGTAGGTTGGAAAACCCCAATTCTGACCACGTGCTGCAAATGGGTCCGGCGGTGCGCCCGCCTGCATGTCCATATGATATAGCTCGGGTGATTGCCACGCATCTGCCCCGTATCGATAGACCCCGATCGCGATATCTCCCTTGACCACTAGACCTGCGGAATGTGCATGTGCCGTGGCTTCCCGGAGTTGCCGGTGCAGATGATATTGCAGAAAATAATGGAAGGAAATTTCATCGCAGTTTTGTGCCAGTGCGGCGATTTTTTCTACTTCGAATGTTTTATGGTCCGGCCATTGGCTAATATCAACCGTGCCGTATTGATCACGCAAATAGCAAAACGCCGCATAAGGCACCAGCCAGTGTTCATTTTCGGAAAAAAAATTTTTATACTCCTTGGCGCGAAAAGTTGCGGCTTTTTGCAGTGGGAAAATCTTTTTTAGAAATGTGATTTTAGTCTTCATCACCGACTCATAGTCCACGGCATCCAGCGCATTGAGTCGGCGGCGCACGGGTTCGAGCGCCTGCAGTAGTTTTTTGTTTTTGTTGTTCGCCACCGCCGCGAGTCTCAGGTACTGCGGATGCAGGGCGAAGGCGGAGATGGCTGCATAGGGATAAGAATCTTTCCACGTGCCGGTGGCGCTCGTGTCGTTGACGGGCAATAGCTGGATCAGTTTCAAGCCGACTTTTTTTCCCCAGTCGGCCAGCGGTTTCAAGTCGGCGAACTCTCCAACCCCAAAACTATGTTTACTGCGCAGGCTGAATACCGGCACCGCCACACCCGCACCGTGCCACGTGTCCGCTGGCAGCATGGCAAATCCATCGTCCACCACGGTATGTTGCCTTCGTGCTGGCCCGGCAGGTAAGCGGCGGTTCTCGCCCTCCTCAAACCGGACGAAGGTGTTGTGCTGAACATTGAATACGCCATATTTGTAGGCAAAAGGAAAAGTCTGGCCGTGCAAATCCAGGGTGACTGAAAAATAATCTTCATTTTTCCTGTGGCCTAACAATATGGGTGAGCTAGTGTTCCAATGCCCCAGCAATTTGCCTTCGCCGAGGAGGCAAAGCGTTTCTCCTTGTGTCAGCAATGGTGTTTTGACACGAAAAGTGTGGGTCGAAACTGCGGGAGTGCCCGTTTTGACTGGTGTGAAGTTTTGCGCCAGCAACACCTGTTTGAAGGGTTCGGTGTAGAAGGCATTCGCAAAATAACCGGGCTGGTTCCAAGCATCCAGGATCAGCAGTTCTTCTCCGGGAAACTCGGCGGGAACCAGTGATCGGTTCCCGCCCCAATCGGTGGTCTGTGCACCGCTGGATTGGCGCAAGACATAGGAGTAGTGGAGTGCTGATTGCGTCGCCAGCCGGGTGAGCGGAATCGTTACCTCCCAGCATTCCAAGTCCACGTACCGCATGGGCACGGGGTGATCAGGCAGGGGATGTTTGCCCGCCAGCCAAAGCGACTGGCCGGGTTGCGTGTGGAAACGGAGCCGGAAGGTGAGGAGCATGAGTATATTCATACCAAGTCAGAGCCCGGACGCAAAGCCGCACAAAAATGCGGCGTCTTGGTTTCCTAAATTTTCACTTTAAACGCTTCTCCCTTTTTCAGGGAAAGTACAAATGCTGACATTAATTGCGGGATCATTTCCAGATCTTTCAAGCTTACCACTTCAACCGGCGAGTGCATGTAGCGGTTGGGCAGGCTGATCAGTGCGCTGGCAATGCCACCGCGTGTCCAGAAAATCACATCCGTGTCCGTGCCACTGGAGGCTGACATGGCTTCGTGTTGGAGCGGGATTTTCTTTTTAGCTGCTACTTCTTCCAATCGTGCCACGACATCGGGATGATTGCAGCCTCCATGCGTGATCGCTGGACCGTGGCCGATGCGCGTGTCGCCGTGCTGCGCCTTGCTTACCGTGGGGTAATCGGTCGCATGCGTTACATCCACGACCAGGGCAATGTCCGGCTTGAGTGAATAGGCGATCTGCCGGGCGCCGAGCAGGCCGACTTCTTCCTGCACATTGGAAACGGCGCAGACTTCGCAATTCAATTTCACCTTCGATTCCTTGAGCAGCCGCAGTGTCTCTGCCACGGCGAACGTGCCGATGCGGTTGTCAAACGCCCGCGCCACCGCGAGATCGCCGCGCAGAATGTCAAACTCATCCGCCAGCGTGATAGGATCTCCGATGCGCACGATGGTCTCGGCTTCCTTGCGGCTGCCGACGCCGATGTCAATGAACAGGTCATGAATCTTCGGCGGCTTCGGGTCGCCGTCCAGTTTGGTGAGGTGCGGCGCGACATTTCCGACCACGCCTTTGACGGCGCCGCCGCGCGTGTGGATGACCACGCGTTGCGCCTTGGTGATGGCCGCGTCAATGCCGCCCATGCGGCGGACATAGAGGAAGCCCTGGTCGTCAATGTAATTCACCGCCATCGCGATTTCGTCGGCGTGGGCGGCCAGCATGACGCGAGGGCCAGCGCCTTTGTTCAGCACGGCCACGCAATTGCCGTAGGCATCGGAAAAAGTTTCCTCGGCAAACTGGCCGGCGTAATCCAGCCAGACGCGTTGACCGCGCGTTTCGTGGCCGGTGGGGCTGGGGGTGTTGACGAGGGTCCGGAGAAAGTCGATGGAGGCATCACGCATGCCAGCAAATTAAACCGACGCTTAGCAATCCGCAACCGCAGACATGTCTGGGAAATCAAATTTAACGCTCGCCAGTGGCGTGATTCAAACCTACCGTGGGAGCATGAAACTCCGTCAGGGTCAAACTTGGAAATGCGGCGAAGAATTTGTTCGCATCGTGCAGTTGGAGCGGCTTGAGGTCGGCTATAAAACTTTCAAGAGCCTGAAAGGGGATGCTGGCAAGCACAGTCATACCAGCAAAAAAGATTTTTGCCGGATGCTCAAGGGGTCCACGCTGCTTACTGGCAATCCGGAGCTGATTCAGAAGTAAATTTTACCGGCGGTCCACATTAGGTGCATTTTTCTGCCAGAAAGCGAAGACTTTCTGCCACCAATCCGGGGTTTGTCCAGCCACTTCGTTATGGTGCGCTCCGGCAATGACTTGCACCTCCTTGAGGCCGCTGTAGCGGTCTGCCAAGCGGAGGCCTGAAGCCGGGCCGATTATTTCGTCCGCGCCCGCTATCACGAATTTTATCGGGCCATGATATTGTCGTAAATCTTCCTCCGGCTGGAAGCGGTCAAGCAGTAGTAAGTAAGACGGCAAAAACCACATCTGCCGCTGCGCCACGGCCGCCAGACTATGATACGGCACGAACAACGCCAGCCCGGCAATCGCCGCCGGATATTTGTTGGCGAACGCGGTGGCCACGCCCGTGCCGATGGATTCGCTTACGACATATCTCGGTACGTTCGTGGGCAGCATTTGAAAGGCGGCTTCTGCTGCCGTGAGGAAGTTATCTTTTCCCGGCGAGCCTACGCGGGCGCCGTAGCCGGGATATTCCAGGACAAAAACATCCACTGCTGCGGCATCGTGAATCGGTTGCGCCAGATAATCCCGGCTCAAAGCGCAACCCGCGTTGCCGTGAACGATCAACACGCTGCCGGTGGGTTTGCTGTTTGCCGATATTTTCCAGCCGATGATTTCGCCCGCCGCGTTTTTCCACGGCATAAAACCGTGGCCGGCGGCGACGGACTCGATGGCGTCGGCCGGGATTTTCGTTGGGAAATAAATCAGGCGGCGCTGAAAAATCAGCACCACCAGCACCAACAATAAATACCCGATGAGTAGGAATGACAGCAATCGGAGGAGATACCAGCCTGATTTCTTGTGCCAATCCTCATCAATCCGGCTCACGGGCTTACGGTTTGAGCGGATTAGTTGGCACCGGAGCCGACTGCTCTTTTTTTTGCGCTTTTACTTCAAGATAGAGGTCGCGCAGTTGGCGGGGCGAAACATTGCTCGGTGAATCTGTCATCAAGCAGGTGCCCTTCGCGGTCTTCGGGAAGGCGATGACGTCGCGAATGCTCGGCGTGCCGCAGAGGATGGCGATCAACCGGTCAAAACCCAGCGCGATGCCGCCATGCGGGGGGGCACCGTATTTGAAGGCGTCCAGCATGTAGCCGAAACGTAATTTTGTTTCCTCCGGCGGAATGGCCAGCAATTCTTCAAAAATGGTTTTCTGAACGTCGGGTTGGTGGATCCGGATCGAGCCGCCTCCCAATTCGACACCGTTGACGACCACGTCGTAGTGCTGGCCCCGGACCTTCTTGGGATCGGTCTTGAGCAATGGAATATCTTCCTGTACCGGCGCGGTAAAGGGATGATGGCTGGAATACCAGCGGTTTTGTTCGCGATCAAAACCGAGGAGCGGAAATTCGATGACCCAGAGAAAGTTGAACTGGTCGGCGGGAATCGCGAGTTTGCCTTGGGCTTTTAATACTTCAGCGCAGTACAAACGAATCTTGCCGAGGATTTCGCAGGCGTTCAGCCATTGGTCGGCAGCGAATAGAATCAAATCACCTTCCTGGATTGCCAGCTTCTGCGTGAGGGCGGCCTTCTCGGCTTCGCTGAAGAATTTCACGATGGGCGATTTCCATTCAATGGTGGCCCCGTCGGCTCCTTTTTCCACCTTGATGAAAGCCAGTCCTTTAGCGCCAAAGCTCTTCGCGTATTCGGTCATGGTCTCAATCTGGCCTTGCGTCGCACCGGCAAGACCTTTGGCGTTGAGCGCTTTTACCACTCCTCCGTTGGCAATGGTGCCGCTGAACACCTTAAACGTGCTGGCTCGGAAATCGTCCGTCATGTCCACGAGTTCCATGGCGAAGCGGGTGTCGGGTTTGTCAATGCCGTAGCGGTTAAGCGCTTCTTCAAAGCTGATGCGTTTGAAAGGCGTCGGCACGTCAATCTGCAAGGCGGTTTTCCAGACCCGTTTGATCAGGCCTTCAATCAAGGCGTAGATATCTTCACGGTCAATGAAACTCATCTCGATATCCACTTGGGTAAATTCCGGCTGGCGGTCGGCGCGCAAGTCTTCGTCGCGGTAGCAGCGCGCGAGTTGAAAATATTTTTCCACCCCGGCCACCATCAGGATTTGCTTGAACTGCTGCGGCGATTGCGGCAGGGCGTAGAACGTGCCGGGCTCGCGGCGGTTCGGCACGAGAAATTCCCGCGCGCCTTCCGGCGTGGATTTGAAAAGGGTCGGCGTTTCAACTTCAAGAAACCCTTGCTCATCCATGTAGCTGCGCGTGGCAATGGCGACTTTGCTGCGCACTTTCAGGTTTCTTGCCATTTCCGGACGGCGCAAATCCAGGTAGCGGTATTGCAGGCGTAACTCTTCGTTGACTTTGTTCGCCACTTCCGGATCGTCCACGGGAAACGGTAACACTTCCGCCATGTTCAAAACTTCCAGAGCCACCACGCCAACCTCCACTTCGCCGGTGGGAATTTTGGCATTGTTCGTGCCGGCGGGACGCTGGCGCACCTTACCGCTGACACTCACGACACACTCACTGCGCAAAGCTGCGGCTTTTTCAAAAAGCTCTTTTGGCAAGTCCGAAGGATCAAAAACCGTTTGGGTGCGACCTTCGCGATCGCGTATGTCTATGAAGATGAGGCCGCCCAAGTCACGGCGGGAATGAACCCAGCCGGAAAGGGTGACCGTCTGTCCGATGTGCGCCGGGCGCAGTTCGTTGCAATGATGCGTGCGTTTCATGTGTAAATTGTGTGGGCTCAGGTGTTGCCTAGCCCAAAATATCCCAGCTTTGCAGCCAAGCCGCATTGCCGGTTAATTGGAACGCGGATTGTGGCGGTGAAACGCGTGGATTTCAAAGCAAAAGTGGCGTCGGAGCAGATTGCTATTGCTACTTTGGGATCGTGATTTGCCACGAGTTGGCCCGGTTGCCGGAGTTTTTAATTGCGCGACGCAGGTCCTCGCTGCTGAATCACTGTCACTACACGCGGCGGATCCGCCGGGCGCAAGTTTGCCGGATGCTGTTTTCGGGTGGGCGGCTAACGTTATGTTCCGGCCAACCATCTGCAGCACTTGCATCCAAGTTCCCAAAGCAGCCGTCACATAGGTTTTTCCAGGGAATGAAGTTTCGCATAATGCGCGTGGCCTGAAGATCGCCTAGAAAACCATTTCTTTTGTCTGGTGGACGAAAATCACTGTTAGAGGTAGGCTGTAGTCATGGCACTAGTTCGGATTTTAGTTGATGGCTATTCCCTCTTGCACCAGTGGCCAGAATTGGCAGAGGGAGCAGTGCGGCATTCCGAGGCAGCCCGGGATGCATTGGTGGATGTGCTTACACAATATCAGGATGCCTGCGGTACCCCGATTACGGTCTTTTTCGACGGCCGCAGCGCCCGGCGCAGCAAACCTAAAAATGCGTCTGGCAAACCGGTGGAGCTGTTGTTTTCCACCGCCGGGCAGACCGCAGATGATTTGATCGAACGCGCAGCCCACCGATTTCAGGCTTATGGCGAAGTGCTGGTGGTGACGAATGATTTTGCCGAGCGAGATACGGTTCGCGGCCTGGGCGGATCAACCGCGAGTTGCGACATTTTTATCGGCATGATCCAGGATTCACTGGCAGACCTCGCGGAAAATCTGGATCGCCACAATCGAGCGGAGCGGGCCCGCTTCCGGCGTAAAATTTGATCCTATTCCAGGCGTGACTTTTCGTCGCGGGTATGGAAAATTTTCAGCCCATGAAAACCATTCATTTACTCTGTGTCTGGACAGCTGCGGTGCTTTTTGCCGCCGGTTGTTCCAATGAAAAGCCCGTGGCTTCCGCTCCGCCCACCAATACAGCACCGGCGGCTCCTAATACCAACGATGTCGCCGTCGTCACCACGACTGCCGGCGTGATGGTGCTGGAGTTCTATCCGGAGATCGCGCCCAATCACGTCGCTAATTTCAAGAAACTCGCCAAGCAGGGTTTCTATGATGGCACTTGTTTTCACCGGGTCATTCCAGGATTCATGATTCAGGGCGGCGACCCAAACACCAAGGATGATAACCAAAAGAACACCTGGGGCATGGGCGGACCGGGCTATAATGTGAATGCGGAATTCAGTTCAAAACATCACGCCCGCGGCATTCTTTCCATGGCACGCTCTTCGGATCCGAATTCGGCCGGCAGCCAGTTTTTCATCTGCCACGCAGATGCGGGCAACCTGGATGGACAATACACGGTCTTTGGTAATCTGATCAAAGGCTTTGATGTGCTCGACAAAATCGCCACCACGCCCACGGAAACGCCGGACCGGCCCATCCAACGGGTCAACATTGACAGCATTAAAATTGTTTCCGCTGATAGCGTAAAATAATCTGAATCCGCATAACCACCGACAAACCAGGAAAAATCATGAGCGAAGTTGCCATTCTTACCACCAGCGCCGGGGAAATTGTTCTCGAATTCTGGCCGGACGTTGCGCCCGGCCACGTTGAAAATTTCAAGAAGCTGGCGAACGCAGGTTTCTATGACGGCACCTGTTTCCACCGGGTCATCAAGGGGTTCATGGTTCAGGGCGGTGACCCCAACACGAAGGACGATGCCAAGCAGCATCTCTGGGGCACCGGCGGACCAGGCTACCAGATCCGCGCTGAATTTAACGACAAAGCGCATACTCGCGGGGTGCTCTCGATGGCTCGATCGCAGAATCCCAATTCGGCGGGCAGCCAGTTTTTCATTTGTCACGGAGACCCGCGTTTTCTGGATAAGCAATATACCGCCTTTGGCAAGCTCATCAAAGGGGACGACGTGTTGGAAAAAATCGCCACCACGCCCACGGTGCCGGGAGACCGCCCCGTGGCCAAGCAGAGCCTGATCAGTGTGAAAATTGTGGCAGCCGATTCGGTTAAATAATCCAAACCAAACCCGCTCGGCAGCCGGCAAATCAAAGTATCGGGCGGCGCGGTAGCGCCGCCCGATTTATTTATGGAAATCACCCAACTCGCAGAAGTGCTGGTAGCCTTGGGTTGCCCGCGGGAAAAGTCCGCCGAAATGGCGGCTCAGTTGGACAAACGCGCACACCAGATAGCCGCCGAAAAAAAGCAGGGCCATGAGGAATCCCTTGGCCACCTGCTTGGCCTTATGAAACAAGGATGGGCGGCCCAAGCCAACGTCCCGAAATAGTCATCAAGCGGCGCGCAAAGCGCGGCTTTGCCAGAGCCTGGCCGGGAGGAGGCCCAATCCAATGAACAGGAGTTGGCTCCCGACGAAGAGCATCAGCCATTTGAAGGCCGCCTCGGTGAATCCGTAGCTGTGCAGGCCGATGCCCAGCATATTAACCCCGAACCACGACCAGGCGGTGACAATGTTGCCGAAGATGGCACAATTGACTAATCCCCGCTCACGGATGATGTCGCCCCAGCGCAGATGTAAGATGAGGGCATTCCATAACACGATAATCAAGGCTCCATTTTCCTTGGGGTCCCAGCCCCAGAACCGGCCCCATGACTGATCAGCCCAAATCCCGCCGAGCACGGTGCCCACAAAGCTGAACAAGGTGGCGAAACAAACGATGCCGTAAATCATCCTGGCCAGAGCCTTGCCCGTGTCGGCATCCAGCGTCTTGGTAAAGACGCCGCGCAAAATGTAAATGAGGGCAAGGAAGCCGGCAACGTAGGTGCTTGCATAGCCAATGGTGACCGTGACAACATGGGTCGCGAGCCAGAAATTCGTATCCAGCACCGCGCGCATCATTTCCATGGTATCGCCTTCCAGGGCGAGGTGATGCGCGATGATGAGGGTGATGAAACCAATCACCGAGGACACCACCGAGCCGATGCCGTTCTGGTAAAACTTTTCCAGAATCAATCCCAGAAACACCGCCCCCCAGCCAATGAAAATGGCCGAGGAATACAGATTGGTCACCGGCGGGCGCCCCTCCAGTACCATGCGATATACCAGGCCAACCGTATGGATCACAAACGCGAGCGCGATGAGCCAGACCGATGTCCGCCGCAGCGTGCTGGACAGGTTAAACCAGGACATACAGGCCAGCAGGCCGGCCAGAATGTAAATAACCATGGCGTTATAAAACGGCTCCATCCGGTTAAAGAAAACCTCCGCCTGCGCCTTGGACAATGCCGGAGCCTGATCCGGACCAAGCAGGGAGCGCAGATGCTGCAAAGCTTCATTGAACACCTGCGGCTGATTGCCCGCCAGCGCCCCAGTCATCCGGGCATAGCTGCGAACGGCTTCATCAATGGCTACGCCATTCGGCCGGGGCGCGTCGAGCAAAGCGTCCCCCACCCGCCGCCATTCGCGCGCGCCATTCGGCGGCAGGATGAGCGGCGGCTCCAGGCTGGCCATGTATTGAAACCGTCGGATGGTTCCCACAAATTCGTCGAAATTGGTCTGGCTATACTTCTGGCCCGCCTGCTGCGCCTGAATGGCGGCCACTCCCGCCGGAATCATTTTTTCGTAGGCGGCCAATTCGGCAGGCCAGTCCTGGGCATCCGCCGGCTGCAGGGTGTTTTTCAACTGCGCATAGCGCCCGAGCCGCTGATGGGTTTTGATGATCGCATTTTCATACGCCGTGCGGTTGCCAGCCTCCACCTTTTGCACCCGCTCGTTTTCCTTGTCAAAAGCTTCCAGCGATGGCTGAATCTGGTTCCACGAATAATGTTTGCCATCGGATTTTTTCGCGGCGTCTTTCTCGGGCAGTTTCAGCAACGAAATCAAATCGGGGTTGTCCACGCGAAAAACCGGCCATTCGTCGGCCACGGCCGGATTCATCATTACATTAGCGAGCCATTCGGTCGCCGAAATAATATGCGGTTTTTCGTTCCATGCCTTCCAAGGCTCCGTATTGAGGGTCTGCTTTTCGCGGATTTCCAGCAGCGAGTTGCGCGCCAGCGAATCCACCGGCACAATGCGCCCATTGGCCGTCAGCGGCAGACGTCCAAATTCGCCGAAGGCAAAACCGGCATCCTTCGGCGACTGCATATTGCCGAGGAACCAGATTGCCATCACGGCGGTCAAGAGAGCGGGAACCCACTTTTTCATTTGGTTTTCCTTTTGGTAACGAATCCACTGAGGTGATAAAAAAATTGGATCACCAGACCCACCCCGACCATCCCACATCCGATGTAAGGCGTCAGCCAGCTGGGATTATGCACCACTTGCAAGGCCGAAAAGGACTGCTCGCCGGGATGCATTTCGCCCTGGGTCATTTGATATTGGTAATAAGTATAGCCGCCGTAGCGCAGCGGATGATTCATCGAAATCTCCACCTCGCGCTGCTCGCCGGACTGGGGATTATCAATGCGTACGCGGCTGCGGAAATCCTTGGGAATATCCGTGCCGGGATAAACCGTGTGCGTCGCTTTCAGGAGCGTCAACGAAAACGGATGGTACACGCGGGCCGGGCGCATCGTGAAAGTGAACGTTTTTCCGGCCACGGTCACCGTTTGTGGAACCACCAGCTGGCCGGCGATTTTCTGGGCCATATCGGCGCCCATTTGCATGTAATAATTCCTGACGCCTTCCACTTGCGCAGGCTCGCCTGCCCAAACACTCGCCACCCAGGTTCCCAGCGAACCGCCTTTGCCAACCAATTCCATCACCACGGTCGGGATATTGCGCTGGTCCATGGCCTTGACGTCCTCCGCAGGCTTGAAATCAAAGCTCAGCGCGAGGCCGTTGGTGGCAAGCGGAGCCGCGTTAGCCATCATCGGCGCGCGAAAATTGACATCCGAATTGCGCCAGAATGATTTGACGTGCACCGCGAAAGGCAGGCTGTTCACGGACACCACCGCACCGGGCTGGAGCCGGGAAGCGGGAATGGCAGTGATTTCATTGCCAGCCGCGAAAATCAATTCGTATTCGCCGGTGCTATCGGAATAGCTGCGCGTCTCGCCCTCCACAAAGCGCATCTGCAATTCGCGCGCCAGGAGGTCCGTGGCCAGCTGGCCGATGAGCAGCAATATAATGCCGGCATGTGCAAACTGAATGCCGATTTTTTTCGGGGCCAACTCAAAGCGGTACACGTGCGTGGCCACTAGATTGACCAGCAGCAGCGTCCCGATGAGATAGCCGCCGGGCAAAATGAATGGAATCTTTTTGCCAAACATGTGGAAGCCGATAACCAGCCAATGTTTGAAATAATTGGCCTGGACGGCATAAAGGCCCTCGTCTGCCTGTGCGAGCGTGCCGACGAACACCAGAATAATCGCGAACCCCAGCAGCACTGAGGTGAGCCGGAGCGACGTGAAAAACCCGACGATTTTCTTAATGAGCATCGGGGTATTTTGCCGATTTCACAAATTGGAGGAGCGTCTCTTTCTGCTGGGTCACCACCGTGGGATCGCCCATCAGCTTGTAGAACCAGGTCTGGCCCCCCAGCGGAAGCACCACGCCAACCAGCCGCACGGGCTGCTTGGAAAGCGGACTATTACCAGTAATATCTACCAAGGTTGCTTTGACTCCTCCCACATCCAAAACCGGTAATTTGGCCAATTCTTCGCCATTGATTGCCGCAATGGAAAGCTGCTGGTGCCAGCGGTTCACGTTGGAAAGCAGGCCGCCGCCGTCACCAGCCAACCGGCTGACATTAATGGCAGCGCTGGCTTCGCCGTCTCCCTTGACAATAAATTTGGCAATCAGGAACTGCGCCAGCGGTCCCTCCTGCCACCCGGCGGGAATCGTCCAAGCCGGCTTATCAGCCGGATCCACCGGCGGCACGGGAGCTCCAATACCGCCCATGCTCCCGACTTTCGGGTGCGAGGGGGGAAGACCGCCGGCATCGGCTCCGCCGATGGCAGGATGGGACGGAGGCAGCTGACTCATATCCATCGCCGAAGGCGTGGGAAAGGCAGCATTCTTGTCGAATTGGACGGATTTCAAAAAGTTCACAAAGGCGGTCTTGTTGTTTTCCACCAGCGTGCTATCGCCAATTACCTTGAAGTACCAAGCCGCGTCATCGCCATGGAGAATGGCCCCGAGAATGCGCTGCGCGTTACCGCTGCCGGGATTAGTTCCGGCCAGGTCATACAAATCTGCGGCCTGCCCGGCAATTTCAACCTTTTCAGCGGTTTTCAATACTTCCGCCTCAGCCAATGCCGCCAAGCCAATCTGGCCGCGCCAGCGGTTCACGTTGGGGCCGTCACCGCCGGACATCGCTCCCAGCGGGATCACGCTTACATCGGCAGTCTTGCTATCGCCGGCAATCTCAAAGCTGGCCACCCGCATCTGCGTCGCCGTTTTTTCCTTCCAACCGGTCGGCAGGGTGTATTTGATTTTCGGCTGGCTATTACCGGCGGGCATGACCATGCCGGAAGGCATCGCCATGGGGGCCAGGACGCCGGGCGGATTCACGACCGTATCATTGGTCGCTACATGATAAACTTTGACGTCATCACGACCGCATCCGGTGTTGGCCAAAAGCATCAGGGCGGACGCCACCAGCGGCAGCGCATTTAAGGAAGTTAAATGTTTCATTTGTTGTCCAATTAAATAACCGATCTGAGGAGGTTTGGCGAAACCTTCCTTGGCATAAACATACCATAATTTGCCGCGTCGTCGCCAAAAAAGGGATACTCGCCTGGTGAATTATTTCAACTCACCGCCATGTTCAGCAGAAATTCGATATTGCTACCGGTTTTTTTAAGCTTGCCCAGCATGAGATCCATGGCTTCCACCGGCGGCACCCCGGTCAAGGCCCGGCGCAGAACCACCACACGGCTGCACTCGTCGGGATGGTAAAGCAACTCCTCCTTGCGGGTGCCTGATCGCTCGATGTTGATGGAGGGGAAAATACGCCGGTCAACCAGCGCCCGGTCCAAATGCACTTCCATATTGCCGGTGCCCTTGAATTCTTCAAAGATGACTTCATCCATGCGGCTGCCAGTATCCACCAGGGCAGTGGCCATGATGGTGAGCGAACCGCCTTCTTCAATGTTCCGCGCCGCCCCAAAAAAACGTTTGGGCTTGTGCAGAGCGTTGGCGTCCACGCCGCCGGACAGAATCTTGCCCGAGTGCGGCTGTACCGTGTTGTAGGCGCGTGCGAGGCGGGTGATCGAATCCAGCAAAATCACCACATCCCGCTTGTGCTCAACCATGCGCCGGGCTTTTTCGATGACCATTTCGGCGACCTGCACATGGCGCTCCGGCGGCTCATCAAACGTGGAGGAAAT
>CAISVF010000451.1 GCA_903888765.1 uncultured Verrucomicrobia subdivision 3 bacterium
AAGCCAGGCGTCCGGACACGCCGGAATACCGGCTACTTTCAGCCGCCGAGACCGATTAAAATTCATTCTCCCAGCCCCCGGGGCTGCTACCACAACCACCTCAGCTTTTCCCCAAAAGCTAAGTCCGACAGGCTGCTAGGAAAAAAAACCGTCTCGTATGCAGACTATGAACGACAAGGAAGGTTCGCCAAAAAAACAATTTCAAACCGATTTGGATCGTGGACTGCGGCACTCGTCGCCGCTTGCCTTGAACGTGGTTTGGTGAAGATTGAGAATAACGAATCATTGTTTGAAAATCTTTTGGAGGTTTGGACGAAATTGGGACGACAACCAAAATACAACGAAATGCGCCGCCCGCTTTCGAGGTGGTCGACCAACCCTTACGAAAGCCGCTTCGGAACATGGAATGAGGCATTGATTGCCTTTGCGCACTTTGTAGATGCGGAGATCGAAAACGAGCAGTCAGTAGTTGCATCCTCAGACCAGCCACGCAAATCATCTCGTCGAACTCCGCGTTTTCCCAACCTCCGATTAAGATGGAAGGTTCTTAACCGAGACTACTTCAAGTGCAAATGCGGACGAAGCCCAGCGACTGATGCGTCCGTTGTTCTTCATGTTGATCATGTGACAGCTTGGGACAATGACGGTGAGACAGTTCTTGAAAATCTGCAGACGCTATGCGACCGCTGCAATCTGGGGAAGGGAGCATTGTGATTTCATACTATATCGGGCTTGATTCGTTTAGCCGTTGCGGCACGGCGCTCGTGGCGGCGCAGACATTGAAACGCCAGTGGATTGGCATTGATATTTCGCCCACCGCCTGCCGCGTCGTGGCCAAACGCTGACGCGACGTTTGCGGCCTGCCGGAAAGCGAACCGCTCTGGCGCGCCGGACGCGGGTTCGTCGTCCGCGACCTGCCGTGGACGAGTGAGAAACCACGCATCCTCCCGCCGTTTGGATTTGAGAACTGGGCCGTCATCGCGCTCGGCGGCATCCCGAACAAGGTGCAGGTGGGCGACATGGGCGTGGATGGCCGCATCTTCCCCGTCTCCTCCAGCGCCGCGCCGCGCAAGCAACAGCCCGGCGAACTCGGCCTGAAAGAACGCTGGTATCCCATCCAGGTGAAACAAAAAGACAAGACCGGCCGACCGGACATTGACGCCTTTGAAGCCATGATGATGCGCGAGGATTGCGAGAAAGGCTTCTTCGTATCGTTCGATTATTCGTCGGATGCGTTGCAGGAGATCGAATCGTTCTTCAAGCGCAGCCACAAAGTCATCGTGGCCCTAACGGTGCAGGAAATCCTGGATGAGCACATTGCCAAGAAATTGGCGTGAGAAATCAATTTCAAGCCACCGCCATAAATGGGTCATTTCCTGACTCTGCCCACTCTCACCGGTGCAGGCCGCTCGCCTGCGCTCAGGCTTGGACCTTGCCCAGCAGGATTTTCCAAAACATCGCGGCCTCCACTTTCATGCATAGGCACAGGTAATGCTTGCGCAAGGTCATCTCGGAGTGGCTCCGGGCCATCGCCACCGTGGCCACCGTTCCGCCCAGTTTCATCGTGCGACTGGCGGCGGGCTGGGTTTGGAGGCGGCGAACAAGACTGGCGTGGATGGTCGGTTGGAGGGGACGGGATAGTGATATTTTCTAGCGGGTTATGCCAAGCAAAGAAACGACCGTTTAAGTCGGTGCTCAACGCCAAGTACCGGAGGCTCCGCTAGATTCCCACTTTATTTGCTGCCGGAAATGATTTTCTTTCCAGTCAGTGCCGCCACGCATTCCGTGGCGGCGTTTTGGTTTTCAGCGCCGTCGGCGCGGCATCGGCGCGGATGGAGTTAACGCCAAGGCGCAAAGACGCAAAGGAACCACCGGCAAACCCAATCAAACGTTTTGCGGCTTGGCGTTGAATTTTTATGCTGCTCCTGACGGAACTGGAATATGTTTTGGGCTGCGATTCCTACCAAGATTTCAGCCCTGACGGGCTTTGGAAATCTGTGTTCATTTGTGTGGATCTGTGGCTTTCCGTTTTTCCAGCCTCTCCTCGATTTTCTGCTCCGCGCCCTTGTAAGCCGCGCTGCGCCAATGTTCCGGCACGGGAATGGGTGGGGCCAGAATGCACGTCTTCCAGCCTGTAAAGAAACAGGAGGGCAGAGAGCGAACGCGGAAGCGCTCTGATAAATTCTCTGCCCGTATGACTATAACAAATACTGTTGCTACACCGGCGTTTGCCTCTGTGCAGCCGGTAAATGACCAGCCCCAACCTCAATTAGCTTTCAAGTCGCAAGCCAAGGCTTGACAATGAATTATTACCTTTGCTTTATTGATGGCCGGAAGCCATAAGGAACAAGCCTGTCTGAAAGAATATCAAAACTATGCCAAACGCTGAATCCGACCGGACCATATCCACCAGCGTTACCAATTCAAGTCGGGCGCAATTCTTTCGGCTGCAAGCGAATGGACCCATGGCCAAGTCGAATACAACTGTTTCGAACCCGGTAAAGCCAATGAAAGACCCTTCCTTGTTCGATGGTGACCGAGGGATTCCGCTGATTTTCACGTTCATATGAGGAAGCCCATGACAGTGACACCGCGAAAAATTGAAGCCAACCGGCGCAACGCGCAGAAATCCACCGGCCCGAAAACGGCCGCCGGCCGGGCCGCTTCCAAAATGAATGCGCTTAAGCACGGCATGCTGGCCGAAACGGTGGTGGTCAGCGGCCATAAACTCCGGGAATCGACTCAGGATTTCAAAAAGCTGTGCGCGGAATTCTATGCCGAGTTGCAACCGGTCGGGGCGTTGGAGGAAATGCTGGTGGACCAGATCGTGACGTCAACGTGGCGACTGCGGCGCGCACGCACGGCGGAGACCGGCGAAATAGCCTTGAGCGTGGATGAGGGTTGGTGGCGGCGGGATAATGATAATCCGCTTACCCAGCTGCTGGCCATGCCGCCCCTGTCCGGCACGGCACGGTTAATCCGGAAATTGGAAGAAACTGAGATGGGTTGTCATTATCTCCTCCATGGCCTCAAGGAGGTGCGGCAGGCGGTGGTGCGGGACCAGGAAGTGACGGAATCCACGGTGAATCTGTTAAACAAATGGCTGCGCGACCAGGCGGATGACTTGGGGGTCAAGCTGGAGCAATTTCGGAAGTGGCTGCGGGATAACCCGGAGAAATTGGCACCGGAGGCGTTACGCCAACGCCATCGGGAAGAGGTGTTCCAGTATCTGGATGAAAAAATTCGCGGGCTGGATTTCCGGATGCAGCGTTGTCGGGAACGGGAAACAGCGCAAGAAAGGGCCCGGCAGGCGGCGGCCGTATTGCCCAGCGCCACCACTCTGGACAAAATCTTACGCTATGAGGCGGCGTTGGAGCGCCAAATCTACCGGGCAATCCACGAGCTGGAAAGGGCGCAGCGGCGGCGGCTGGGAGAAGTGGTACCGGCCCCGCTGGCAGTTGAGGTTTCTGCCAAAGCGTGAAAATGCGAAACGAACCCAAAAGCGATAACGCGCCCAGGGCCGTCTGCCAAGGGGATTCGCAGTTTTGCGATGGCACCGCTAATACGAAACGAACCCAATTCCAGTGGATTCCGGGCGGCGGACAGTGAGCTTCCGCCATTCGCATCAGTCCATCGCCAAAACCTGTCGGTAAAAAGCAAAATAGTTTCACGTTGCAGCCTCTTTTAACCGAAGCCTTTGCCAAACTTGCAATGGTTCTGGTCTGGCTATGTCAGCCCGGCTAAAGACAGTTGAAAATAAATTGTCCAGCTTTGCATTCGGCGGACATTTATATATGAATGACGGCGATGGATGCCAAGGCATTGCCGGGAGAAAACACGCGAAATGGCTCGCAAACCACCTTTGTTGCGCAGGTTGAACGTCATGCTGGACTGGTTTATTCCGCCGCCCGCCGGCAGTTGCAGGACTGCCGGCAACAAGTTGCACAAGTTGGGGCGCAGCAGCGGTGGGTCGCGGTCAATCGGAACAAAGAGGGTCGCCATGCCTTGTAAAACAATGCCCGCCAGCCTTGTGGCGCAATTAAGCCGCCCACGTGGTCATTGATTCAAAAACGCGCCGAATCAGAACCTAAATCGTGCTCAATATCAGGCACCGAATAGATGACGCAATCTCTTGGTCCGCCGGATGGTCGCCAATGTGACGCTCCGGTCGCTGACTACGGCTGCCCGGCCACTGCCGAAAAAATTGGCGAACCAGCCAGGTTATCGGATAGTTTTTTAGATAATTGTAGATTGACAACTATTGCGGTTTTGCTAGAAAAACTCGACTCGTTCAAAGAATGAACAGTAGGTGTCAGTTCGACAGATTGTCCGTGAACAAAAATTAAAACGACATTCAGTGATCCTGCCAGTGCAATCCTCCCACTCGGTTTTTTGAGCGTTATTATCAAGTATATGAGCCAAGCCAGATTATTTGTCGGCAACCTGTCTTTCCAGACGGCTGAAAACGACCTTCAGGATTACTTCGCCCAGGCGGGTGCGGTCCTCTCGGTAAACCTGATGATGGATAAAATGACCGGCCGTTCCCGCGGCTTTGCCTTTGTTGAATACGGCACTTCGGAAGAAGCCCAAAAGGCCATTGAGCTGTTTCATGACAAGGATTTTCAAGGACGCAAAATCACGGTGAATGTGGCTCGTCCGCGCGAGGAACGCCCGCCCCGCAATGACCGTTTTAGCGGTGGCGAACGCCGGGACCGGGGCGAGCGCCGTGAGCGTTATTGAGCGGATGGGTCTCCCATTGCCGGGACGGCGGGATGGCCGTTCCGGTTTTTTGTTTCCGGATTACATTTGACAGTGCTTTTCTCCCGCATATCTTAATCGCCAACATTATGGCCGAAACTCCTCCGCCCAATCCGCCGGTGCCTCCAACCGGCGCTGTGCCCCCGCCGAAAAAAGAAACCGGCAAGGTGCAGCCGAAAAAAGAAACGGTTCGCATCAATCTCCCGCCCAAGCCAACGGCGGCCCCCACCATCAAGCTGCCTACTTTGCCGCCTGGTGGTCCTACCGGCGCGCCCAGCGCTGCCCCGGTAGCTGTGCCGGCTGCTTCGGCACCTCCTTTGAAAACCGCAGCCGCGGCTGCGGCGGCCGCTGCTCCAGCCAAAGCGGCTGCGCCAGCCACGACATCAGCACTGCGTCCGGCGGGGCCGACGATGCGTCCGGCGATGGCTGCCGGGCCCGCTGGTGGACCGGCCATCAAAACCCTCGACAAGGTTTTGATTTTCTCCGCTGCGGTGGCCAGTCTTGCGGCTGTGGGAGTCGGGGTCTGGGTTTTCCTCAATTTGAAAAACGTCGTTGAAACCTTTGCTAGCTGATTTTTTATGGCTTCTCCTTTAATTGTTACACTTACTCAAGATAATTTTGAAACCGAGGCTTTAAAATCTGCCATGCCTGTGCTGGTGGATTTCTGGGCTGAATGGTGCGGCCCTTGCAAGCAGATTGCTCCCGTGCTGGACGAACTTGCCACTGAATATCAGGGCAAGGTCAAGATCGGCAAGGTCAATGTGGATGATCATCAGGGCCTCGCCGCCCAATTCCGGGTGACCTCCATTCCCATGTTGCTGGTCATTAAAAACGGCCAGATTCTGGACCAGATGGTGGGTGCCAAGAGCAAGCGTGATTTGAAGGCCAAGCTCGATCAGGCCATCGCCTGAGCTGTTTTTTCCACCAGCGGCAGAGCGGATTTAATTCCGCTTTGCCGTTTTTGTTTTTCCGGTAACTTTTCGATATGACTTTGTCTGAAATTCTTGCGAACGACGAGCTGCGCCATCACGAATTTCCCGTTTCGCGATCCGGCATTTTTCTTGGCCACGCGGGGGTCTGCCCGCTGCCGCGCCGCGTAGCGCAGGCCATGATTGATTGCGCCACCGGCGGAACGCTGGGTGATCAGGAGATTTTCGTAATGGATCGCCTGACCGAAGCGCGCCAGCTTGGCGCGCAGTTGCTTCACTGTCTGCCGGAGGAGGTGGCGCTGGTCGGTCCAACTTCGCTCGCGTTGAGTCTGGTCGCCGCCGGTTTAAATTTTCGCCGGGGCGACAACGTGTTGATTTATCACGACGATTACCCTTCGAATGTTTACCCTTGGATGGCGCTCGCTGAGCGGGGGGTGAAGGTTCGCCTCCTGAATCTCCGCCACTTGGGTGTCATTCGTCAGGTGGACGTCATGGGGCAAGTGGATGAAGACACCCGCTTGGTGGCCCTGGCGTCGAACCATTTCATTAGTGGACACCGCCTGGAGCACGATGCTATTGGCAAATTTCTCCGCGAGCGCAACATCCTCTTCTGTCTCGACGCCATCCAGACGCTGGGCGCATTTCCGACTGGCGTGGAGCAGGTGGATTTCCTGGCTGCCGATGCGCATAAATGGCTGCTCGGTCCTTGCGGTGCCGGTTTGTTCTATGTCAAAAAAGAGTTGCACGAAAAATTTAATCCTCCTATCTACGGGTGGCATAACGTTCGTTGTCCCGATTTTGTGGCGCAGGAAAAAATCGAATTTCGAAGCGGGTCCAAAAAATTCGAGGCCGGCACCCACAATTTGGTCGGCCTCACTGGCCTGATCGCGGCCCTGGAGCTTGCCCTGGAGATTGGCGTGGAAGCCATCGCCGCCGAACTTGCCCGCAAGCGGGCGTGGCTCGTCCCGGTGCTGCGCGCCAAGGGATATACCGTACTGAATCCCGAGCCGAAACCGGAGAATGTCAGCGGTATCACCTCCTTTTTCGCGCCCGACAAAAATCTCGCGGAGTTGCATCAACGGCTCGCGGTTGCGGGTGTGACTGCCTCGCTGCGTGCCGACCGTCAGGGGCAAAAATATTTACGTTTCTCCCCCCACTATTACGTCACCGATGCGGAATTGCAGCGCGCAGTCGATTTGTTGTGAGCGATTTATCAGTCATAGCTAGTGCTCCGGTCTGGCGTATAGGTTCCGTGCACTATTTGAATGCTGTGCCCCTCACTCGCGGGATTGAGAGCCAGATCGTTTTTGCCACCCCTGCAAAGCTGGCGCAAATGCTACGGCGCGATGAGTTGGATGCTGCCCTTGTCAGCATTACCGAGGTTTTGCTCAATGACCGGTACGACATTCTCGACGGGATCGCGATCGCGTCGCGCGGCGAAGTATACAGTGTCCTGCTGGCCCATAAAAAACCGCTGGCCGAAGCCCGGGAAATTTTCTGTGATCCAGCCTCGCTGACCAGCGTGAACTTACTGAAAGTCCTGCTGGCGGAACGCGGCTTGTTTCCGGAGTTTAAGCCGCTCGTCAGCTACCCCGCCGCCGGGGAAAAAGATTTTGTTCTGCTCATTGGCGATCAGGCGATTGAATTCCAGCGAGCACCTCATGGCCACACCATTTTTGACCTCGGCAAGGTTTGGCGGGAAATGACCGGGCTGCCATTTGTTTTTGCCGTATGGGCGCTGCGGCGCGGTTTCGCCAACGAAGATCTGCGCCAGGAGTTGCAGGCGGCGAAGCGCCTGGGGGTGGCGACTATGGAAGAAATTATTGCCACGCGCCCTGAGTTTGATGCCGCTTTCCGGCGCACCTATTTTGAGCGCAACATCCATTTTGATCTGGGTCACGAAGAGAGGCGTGCCGTCTTGGAGTTTTGCGAACGCCTACGCCGGCACGGGTTAGGGCCAGTTTTTGAACCTCAGTTCGTCCTTTGATTTAAAGTCGGCTGAGCAGCAAGCCTGGGAATAATCCAGGCAAGTCAGCAAGGTACAATTTTTTTGTCGACGAGAACTCAAAATTAGAAAACTCTGCTAAAAAGCCGTGGAATAGGTGACGCAGGAGATTAACCAGTGAGGTTAATGCAAACAAGTGAAGTTGGAATTGAGGAGGGTGATTCCCATCACCACATATTCCTGTAAGACGATCTTTTCTGCTGGAAACTATTGTGTGGCAGTGGCAATACTTTTAAGTTCCACCTGCAGATTTTCTAGATCTTCAGCGGGGACACCGGCATCCATGAGGGTTTTCCTTATTGCGTCCAGACTTTTCAATTGTTGCGGTGCCGGCAAGTGAGCGCGATTGAATAGGCCGAGTAGATTTCGCGCCAGTGACTGCTGGGCTGCCAGAGGCAGTTTGCGGCAATTCAATGCGTTGGCAAGATGTCCGCCAAGCTTTTGGACGTCGGTTACTGCGGGTTTGACGCCTTGAGCGGCGGACATTAAATCATTCAACAAGGCAACTTTTGCCTCTGAGGTTGGCTTTGGCGAGGTGGATTGGTTGAGGGCAGCAATGTCGGCTTGAAGGTTGGCGATTTTTCGCAGGGTTTGTGCTAGTGCCGGGTCGGTTGGCGTTGCGGATGGCGCACCAGAGGCACCCGGTGAACCTGAATCCTGACCGGCACTGCGCCTGGCCTGTTCTTTGGCTATATAATAATTAACGTCCGCCAGTGCCAGATTCGAGACAACCAGTAGATATATACCGGCCAGAATAATTTTCATAATTTACGGGTGCGGCACCGCCGACCGTTTCGTGGACAACGTGCTGATGTAATCGTTCAGGATGCTTTCGGTTTCATCCAGAATGGGATCAAATGGAGGGGCGGATTGGTTTTCACCCGCCTCCGGCTTAATCGTTTGGCTGGGGCTGCCGGTCTTGTGTGCCAACATTCTTTGGTAAGCCACGGTTGCGCTATAGGGTTTATCAGCATGGCTCACGTTTTGCACCGCATTGGTCTCAGCCGCCACCGGTTTATTTTCAATTAAATCCGGAAGTTCCGCGTCTTTCACGGTGATTTCATAAATTCTTTGTCCAGAATGAGGCCGATGCTTACGCTCGTCATCGCGAAGTTTGGCCTGTGCGGCAATCCGTTGGCGTTCCCGGATAGCTTCGCTTTCTTTAAGCGGCGCGGTGCGATCAGCCTGCGATTTCTGAAATTGCAAAATATCCTGTCGGACGTAATCAAAATCCCGGTTGGTGGCAATTCGGGAATCAGAACGCCGCTGGATTTCTGCCAGATAAGGCTGCACGAGATTAAATTTATCGTAATTAGCCGGCTGAATGGTGTCCCAAGGCAACGGATTATCCAGGGCGCTTTCCCCAATTTGTGTGGAATAATTGAGCACGTCAGGAAGGACTATATCTGGGATAACGCCTTTCAATTGAGTCGAGGCTCCACTAACCCGGTAGAATTTACGGATGGTAATCTTGATGGCACCAGGATCATTGGTCGGAGTCAGGGGGGCGGGCCAGGTAATCGGCAAAGCCCGGAGCGGATTCAAGTTTTGGACTGTGCCTTTGCCGTGCGTGGAGGTATCTCCAACAATAATCGCCCGCCCATAATCCTGCAAAGCTGCGGCCGCAATCTCCGAAGCGGAAGCGCTGAAATGATTGATCATAACGGCCAGGGGGCCATCGTAAAGTTGCGCGGGGTCGGTATCAGAATCAATTTGCACACGACCGTCCGGGTTGCGTGCTTGTACCACGGGCCCGGCTTTGATGAACAGACCGGTAAATTTAATGGCCTCCTCTAGCGAACCGCCGGGATTGCTGCGTAAATCCAAAATGATGCCGGAAACTTTTTCCTGCTTGAGTTTCTGGATCAGCTTGGTCACGTCCACCGAGGTAAATCGTGGGGTCGCATGACTGGAACTGGATGACAAGTCCACCGGCGCATAAAAAGAAGGCAGGTCAATGATGCCCAAACGGTTGGTTCCTCCGTGACCGTCAGGAGAGGTGATCAATTTTGCTTTGGCCTGGGAATCCTCCAGTTTTATCTCATCGCGTATGAGGGAGACCACCCGTCGCGCAGTACGATCATCCGCCGGACTGAGGGTCAGACGCACTTCTGTGCCTTTCGGTCCGCGAATTTGCTGAACCACCTTTTCCAGTTCCATATCGACTACGTCCACCGGCGGTTTGTCGCCTTGCGCAACGGCAACGACGCGATCTTTGGGCTTAATCTGTTTGCTTTTGGCGGCCGGCCCCCCGGCAACCAACTCCCGGATGGTGCAGTAGCCGTCATCTTCTTGAAGCTGCGCGCCGATACCAAAGAGGGAAAGGTTCATGCCGATGGAAAAATCCGCCGCCTTGGGGGCGCTGAAATAATCCGAATGAGGATCGTAGGCGTGGGCGAGGGCATTGAGGTAGATTTGCAGTACACTATCGCTATCAAGATTGGTCATCATGCGCAGGCTCCAACGATTGTGCCGGGCAAGCGTGGGGCCTATGTCGGCGGCATTGGTCGAGGTAAGCCGCACGGTGATAATGCCATTGGATTCGCTGAGTTCGCGGGACAATTTCTCCTGCAAATAGTCGTACCGCAGATGTTGTCGCCAGAATTGTTTCGCCTCTTCCAAGTCTTTGGGGAATGGCGCATGCCGGCGATCCAGTTGGATTTTTTCATCAGTATTGAAACGGAAGTGCTCGTGGTTTAGCAGTTCATTCACATAGCTGTTATGCTGCTGAAAGCGCATCAGGAAGCGATCATAAATCTGAAAGGCTGCGGTAAGGTCTGCTCCTCGCCCGCCGGTGGTCAACCGATCAAGATTGGTGCGATAGCTGGCAAATTCAGCCAGGTCCGATTGCAGCAAGTTTTCATGACGCGAGTCAAGTGAATCAACGTATCCGTCAAAAAAGCGTTCCGATAATTCTCGGTCCAGCGGCCGCTGGAGATAATGGTACTCCTCGAGTAGTCGCGCGGTGAGATAGGTGATACGAGGGTCGTTTGGCCCGGGGTGCAAGCCCGTGGCGGGCGGGGTTGGCAGCGCTATTTTGGCTGACTGGCAACCCGCCCAGAGGGCGAGGCCGGCGATCACGGTGAGCACGAGCAGTAAATATTTGTTGCGGGCTAAAATCATTGGCACAATTTGACACAAATTAAACGAATTTGCTCAATAGGGGAAACAAATTGCACCTTGCGGAGCTATTTTCTTTGCAAAACCGATTGCCTTTTCTCTAACAATATGGAAAATCATGCAAACTTTTTGTTGCGACAACCATGAAAAAATTATTTGTTACGATGACCTGCCTCGTTGCAGCGTTTCCGCTGTACGCCCAAGACACCAACCTCCTTGCCGATGAAACGGCTCGGGTCAGCTATGCCATTGGCATGATGACAGGCCACCAGTGGAAGCAGCAGGAGATCGGGTTTAATCCCGATATTTACGTTCGTGGCATCAAGGATTCGTTGGCCGGCGGAACGACGCTGCTGACCCCGGAGCAGGCGCAACAAGCCATTGAAGCTTTTAAAAAGGAATTTACCGCCAAACAGCAGCAACATCATGCCGAGCAGGCGACCAAGAACAAAACCGAAGGCGACGCATTTCTGACCGCAAATAAGAACAAGCCGGGCGTGAATGTGTTGCCGGATGGCCTGCAGTATATCGTTCTGACCAACGGCACCGGCACTATTCCGACTGCTTCGGATACCGTGAGTGTCCAGTATCGGGGAACCCTCATTGATGGTACGGAGTTTGACAGTTCTTACAAGCGGGGGCAACCAGCGCAGTTTCCGGTTGGCGGAGTCATTCGTGGCTGGACGGAGGCGTTGTTAAAGATGAACGTGGGTTCCAAATGGCAATTGTTCATTCCCTCTGAACTGGCATACGGAGAGCAGGGGCGCCCTGGCATTCCTCCTAATGCCGTGTTGATATTTGAAGTGGAGCTTGTGGGAATCAAACCGGTACCCCCGGCACCTGCCCCGGCGGCAACCCCTGCGCAACCGCTTACGAGCGATATAATCAAAGTCCCCTCCGCCGAGGAAATGAAAAAAGGTGCCAAAATCGAAGTGATTAAGTCCGAGGACCTTCAGAAGGCTCAGCAGAACGCGACAAAGTAATTTACCTTTGAACGACAGCGCCTGTGCTGTGTCAATTTCAACAATATGAAATTGATATCTAAATCGGTTTACGGGTTATTCGGCATAACGGCTGTGGTTTCGCTGGTGTTTTCACTTGCCCGATCTACTTCCAGTGGTCGTGAATCCCAAGCGCAGCCGCAGTTCACCGTCTCGACAACTCACGTCAATCGGGACCGCCCGGGCACAAGTTATGCGCCGGTTGTTAAAAAGGTAGCTCCTAGCGTTGTAAACATATATTCCACTCGCTTCATCAAGGAACGGCCGATGCGGAATCCGTTTATGAACGATCCGTTCTTCCGGCAGTTTTTCGGCAACCAGTTCCAAGGAGATGATCGTGAACGTACCAGAAAGGAGCAGGCCCTGGGTTCCGGGGTGATTGTATCTGCTGATGGTTATATTCTTACCGCCAATCATGTGGTGGCTGATGCCGATGAAGTGAAGGTATCTATTGCCGACAGTAAAAAGGAATATACTGCCAAAATAATCGGCAAGGATCGCGCAACTGATGTGGCCGTTCTGAAAATTTCCGCCAACAATCTGCCGGCGGTGGTATTGGCCGATAGCGATCAGATTGAAATCGGAGATGTCGTTCTGGCGCTTGGCAATCCATTCGGCATTGGTCAAACGGTCACCATGGGAATCGTTAGTGCCACTGGTCGCAGCGGCCTTGGTTTCAATGGATATGAAGATTTTATTCAAACCGACGCTGCCATTAATCCCGGCAATTCCGGTGGTGCTCTAGTGGATGCGGAGGGGCGGCTAGTTGGCATCAATACTGCCATTATTAGCCGCAGTGGCGGCAATCAAGGTATCGGGCTGGCAGTGCCGGTTAATTTGGCCCGTTCAGTCCTGGAGCGCTTGGTCAGTGGCGGAAAAATCAAGCGAGGGTATCTGGGTATCATGCCGCAGGATATTGATGCCGGATTGGCGAAACAGTTCAACCTTTCCGACGAGGACGGTGCGTTGGTGGGGGACATTACGCATGATTCCCCCGCTCAAAAAGCCGGATTAAAAGCTGGTGATGTCATTATTTCCGTTAACGGCAAAAAAATCTCCGGCGCCCAAAGTCTCAAAGTAACCGTTTCGCAATTGGAGCCCGGCACTCAGGCTACTCTAAAAATCTTACGCAATGGTTTGGTAAAAACCATGGTGGTGACCTTGGGTGAGTTGCCTGGCGATGTCGCGGCTGCGAATGGGAATCAGGACAACTCAGACGGAAGTAGTGGCAAGGCCGACGCCTTAGATGGGGTAACGGTTGCTGATATTGATTCCGAAATCCGGGGTCAGTTACGCATCCCGTCGAGCATCCGGGGGGCACTTGTGACCGAGGTGAGTGCCGATTCCAATTCCGCCGAGGCCGGCTTGCAGGCTAATGACCTTATCGTGGAGATCAATCGTCAGCCCGTATCTAACTCAGAAGACGCCGTCAGGATTTGCCGGAACGCCAAAGGCGAGCAGATTCTGGTAAAAATCTGGCGCAGAATGGGTGATTTTGCGGGCACTCGTTACCTGAGCGTGGATAATACCAAACGGTCAAAATAACTCCTCAACCTTGATTCCTTCAGGCTGAACCGGAAAGGTCATCACAGGATGGTCTTCCGGCACTAGCAAATTAGATAAATTTTCCGCCTCCGGCTTTGACAAATTGCCGGAGGCGGGCAAATTCTATGTAGATGTCTGTTCAATATAAAGATTACTATCAAACCTTGGGCGTTTCGCGAAGTGCCAGCGACGCTGACATAAAAAAATCCTTCCGCAAACTGGCGCGAGAATTTCATCCTGACGTGGCGAAGGACAAAAAGAGAGCGGAAGAGAAATTTAAGGAGATTAACGAGGCCTATGAAGTTTTATCGGACGCTGGCAAGCGGAAGAAATACGACGAGCTAGGCTCTAATTGGAAATCAGGTGCCGAGTTTCGCGGGCCGCCCGGGCGTGGAAGTGGCCCACAATTTACCCGTAGGCAAGAGACCGCTCAGGAATTTGAATTTGGCGGCACCGGTTTTAGTGATTTCTTTGAACAACTTTTCGGTGCCCGCATGCGTGGCGGTGGCTTTGGTGGGGTGAACGAGGGAACTGGCGATGCCTACGCCGAGATGACTCGGGACATTGAGGGAGATATCATGGTAACGCTGGAGGAGGCGAAACACGGATCGCTGCGCACTGTGACGGTCCGGCATGAGAATAGCACTGATTCACATCAGGTTAAAATCCCTGCTGGCATCACGGAGGGGCAAAAACTCCGCATCGCTGGCAGAGGGGAGGGTGGTGGTGATTTATTTTTGCGGGTGCGTCTGGCTAAACATCCCGATTTTGAAGCGGATGGACGTGATCTTTTGTGCGAAATCGATCTGGCACCGTGGGAGGCTGCCATCGGAGCTGAAATAGCAGTGCCAACCCTCGATGGCAGTGTGAATATTAAGATCCCTGCTGGAACATCCAGTGGTCAGAAACTTCGTATGCGGGGGCGTGGTTTGGGCAAGAACGGAGATTTATTTGTGGTCACTAAAATAGTGGTGCCTGAGAAAATTTCAGAAGCACAGAAGAAGCTGTGGCAACAACTCGCCAACGAGTCTGGCTTTAACCCGCGGGGATAATTCAGGGGGGATTCGTTGAAATAAAGAGCGGATGGTCTTCCCGATCTGGTTAATCAGCCTGATTTTTCCAGGCTGTTCAAGTCTTCCGCGAGAAACTGGACCACGTCTTTGAAGCGGGCTTGGTTTTCCGGGTTTATGTCGCTCAATGTCAAATGAGCCTCCAGGCTAGTTCTGGCTATTTGCTCGTGGGTGGGTTTGATGGATTCCGGTGTGCAGGTAGTTAAATCGTCTGGAAGACGCAGCGGGCCAGTAGTGGTATTAAATAGGTGTCCCGCACCAAGATTTTCCAAAAGATCGCTGACGCGGTCTGTCGGGTTGTGCAGTTCAATACCGCGTCCAGATGGCGTTTTGCTGGGATTCAACTTCATGCCGAAGCCGGCTAGCACTCCCAAAAAGGTGCTGTCCATCAATATGCAATCGGTTAGATCAATAATAAAATGATTGAACCCCTTTTGGCCCAATTCGTTCAGCAGGGTCTTAAAATCCGGACTGGAGGCAAAAGTAGCGCGCCCCTCGATTTTTACGCAGGCAAAGTTTTTCCCAACGAGCACTGACAATTTAGGTGATGGCATTTTTCGCTTTCTTCCTTGTTCAATTTAGGTGACTCGGTCAGCGCAAACAATTTGCACCAGCGCCTGCTGCAATACCAGTGTTTTGTCCAAACCGCTGGACACGAGTCGCTGGTTGCACCGCAGCAGCGTGTCCATGGCCCGGACCAGCTCGGATGTGCTATATTTTTTAACCTGCGGCAGGGCTTTATAAAGTACGTAAGGGCTCATGGTCAGCGGGCTGAATTTTTTTTCAGTCGGCAATTGGCTGGCGGGCACATTTTCCAGTTGCGATTTGAAGTGATTGTAGTCACTGGTATCCTTGACCCAGCCCTCTCTTACCATTTCTTTGAGCAGCAGCATGGCGCGAACTTTACCGATGATGCCATAAAGCAAACCGATCTCAGATTTGTCCTTGTCGAGTTTCGTTTCCCACAGTTCCTCATCCAGTCGCTTGAGCAGGCGTGGCAGGTCGCGGTCGCCTAAGGCATCGCCCAGCGCGAACGCTTTGGCTGTTTTGCTATGGCAGCAGACTGCAGTGACATCCGCTAATTCAATTTTTCCGCGCGAACCAATGTAGAGGCAGAGTTTTTCCACCTCGTTTTCGAGTTGCCGGGCATTTAGTCCGGCCCGAACCACGAGTTCGCCCAGAGCGGGGCTGGAAATTTCCTTATTCCGCTTGCGGATCGCCTCGCGGGCCGCTATTTGAGCGCGATCAGCCCAATCCTTGTCATCCAGTGACCAGGCGGAGAAAGTTTCCACCGGGCCTAACTTGTCCAGGGTTTTGTAAAAGACCTTTCGTTTGTCAACCTTGCCGGCGCTGATCAGCAACCGGACGTTTTGCCAGGAGAATTCTTTCAACTCCTCGGCCAACTCGGCCAGCCCTGATGTGACTGCAGCGGATGAGGCTGTGCGGTCTTCACCCAGAAAATTGCAGTCGCGCAGCCAGACGACTTTTCCTCCACCGAAAAAAGGGAGCGTCAGGAGCGCTTCGCGCAGTCTGCCGATGACGATGAGTGCGTCGCCGCTGTTACCTACGTTCGCCTCAATGGTTTCGTGGTCCATGCCGCCAAGTTCCCCGGTCCACTGTTGGAATAGTTCCTTGGCCCGCTGTTTTACGGAGAGGTCATCTTCGCCGCAGACCAGCAGAAGGGCATTGGTTTTGGCGGACGCCATATCATTCAGCTTCCGTTTCCGTGCCGGACTCATTCATCTTCTCCAGCACTGAACTCATGTCTTCAACTTGAGCGAACAATGCTGCGGAAACAAAAATCGGCTTTTTCTGGGCCGCCGCCAGTGCGAGGCAATCGCTGGGGCGCGCATCCAGTTCCACGATTTTCCGGGCCACTTCATTTTGCTGTTGCAAAATCAGCCGGGCAAAATAGGTGGAATTCTTCAAGTCGGTGATGATGACCCGTTCAACGGTTATGCCAAAGCCTTGAAAAATACGGTTGACGAGGTCGTGAGTGAGCGGGCGTTCCTTTGGTTCGTTGCGCAGAAACATGCCGATGACAGCTCCCATCTGGGGTTCTACGTTGATGACAAAAACTTTTTCGTCATTGCCAACAAAAAGCGCACATCCGCTGTTAGCAGGGAGTATCCCGCGGATATGAACCGGCACCACGTCGTTCTTCATGCTGGAAATCTACGGTAGCCAGCGCGAAAAACAAGCTTCACGTATCGCTCTGAACCTTGCCCGAGGTGCCTTATCGCCCCTTTCGTGCGTGCGTTCATGCTTTTGCCACAAGGTGACCACGACTAGGCGTGATATTTGGTGGTTCACTATTAGCCAACTTATTCCCGCCGTTTCTGATTTCGTGACCTCAAAGCAGGAAATCAATAATAAAAAACGACTGGGGAAAACATGCGCAGATTTTTGTAACGAAACGAAAGAGAATCAGTCTTAATGGGCATGCGTTTACATCACGCCTTCACGCTTATCGAATTGCTCGTGGTCATCGCCATCATTGCGATTCTGGCGGCGCTGCTGCTGCCGGCGTTGTCCGCAGCCAAACGCAAGGCGAAAGCCATCAATTGCGTGAGCAACGAGAAGCAAGTTTTGCTCGCCACCAAACTGTATATGGGCGACAACGGGGAAGTCGTCCTGCCGTTGTGGATTGCGATGGGCGCGGGCGGTTTCGTGGCCAATAATCCGGCGGCGTTTTCCATTCAAAGCCCGCTTTATTGGTGGGCGGACAAATTGCGCATGGATGGCTATGGCGCAGAGAAAGGCGTGATGGATTGTCCCGCCCTGACGAAGCCCGCCACGAGCGCCAGCGGTGGTTTGTACAGTTCGATTCGCTCGCTGGGTATTGGCATGAATTTTCCCGAATACGGCTGGACTGCCAACACGCCGGGCCAGCCACAACATCCTTACAGTCACGCCAAAGAGAACACCGTCGCTGAACCGAGCCAGTCTATAATCTATGCGGACGCCGCCGGCATTGCCAACCCCGCCGAACCGGACGCAGACAAATGGCAGGAAGTGCCGGCGACCGGGAGCATTTTCTTCCGCGTGCCGAGCGACCAGAACAACGGTGAATACGCCACGGGCGATGCGCGTTCTGTCCCGCGCCATTCCGGACGGGTGAACGCAGGTTTTTTCGACGGCCACGTGGCGGCGCTAAAAAATAGTTCCATCGGATACAACTTGCTCCGGACGGATGCAGGCGCCCTCTGGGCCAGAAACCACAATGGACTGATTCCGTGATTTTTCCCGTGATTGCGGGATAGTTAAATTTTCCCCCGTTCGACATACTGGGCAGTCCAATGAAACTTTTATTCGCCCGCCCGGCGCTTCGATTAACCTTAAACGATTGGTGTAATACGATGGCAAGAAAAAGAGGCTTGAGACTGGGTTTTGTTAAGCGGAGGAAGGCGCTGGTGAGGTGAGGTTGAGCTAGGTTCGCGGAAGACTCTTTGGGTGGCAAGAGGGCGTGGTGGTCAGATATATTGCGAATAAGCTTGCTGTGGGGTTCGTGGCCAAAAAATTATTTTAATGGCTATTATACTTCCAACTTTGGCGGGCACCTCCGCCGTGCGCAACCAATTTCTGGAACC
>CAISVF010000452.1 GCA_903888765.1 uncultured Verrucomicrobia subdivision 3 bacterium
CATGCTGGCTTGCCGCCGCTCGGGCGCAGCGTTTGCCAGCCAACCGGCTCGGTCTGGCCACCGGCAAGCTTTCACGTTGATTGAGTTGCTCGTGGTCATTGCCATCATTGCGATTCTCGCGGCGATGCTGCTCCCGGCGCTGGCCTCGGCCAAGGAACGGAGCAAGCGGATCGCCTGCATGAATAATATGAAACAGATCGGACTGGCAACGCTGATATATGCCGGTGACAATGCCGACAAAGTCGTGCCGGCTGGCAGTGCTATTTATCCCGTACAATTCAATCAGGCCGATGCATCCCTTGCCGCGTGGGAGCAATTGGGCTTGTCGGTCACACATACAAATGTCCGGAGCATCTGGTCCTGCCCCAACCGCCCGGACTTTCCTTCGTTTGGTGGCGGTCAGTATTTGATCGGCTACCAATATTATGGCGGCATACCGACGTGGAACAACACTTTGGGATCATTTGCCTCCGCCAGCCCCATCAAAACAACCCTCTCTAAGCCAGTCTGGATGCTAGCCGCCGACTTGGTGGCCCAACCCAACGGCATTGGCACCAGTTGGACCTTCCCTTACACCCTCGGCAGCGGGTGGTCCTCGCTGCCTGCGCATCAAAGCAGTTCCGGGGCGCTGCCCGCCGGTGGCAACGAAGTCTTTATTGATGGTTCGGCCCGCTGGGTCAAGGCCAATGTCATGCTTTTCATTCATTCCTGGAGCAACGCCCGCCCCCTTTACTTCTATCAGGAAGATCTTGGCGTTTTGGAACCGCAACGAGCCAGCCTGGCAACAGTTCACTGAGTTAAACCCAATTCCACTGTGCTCATCAGCAACGTCCGTTACCAGCCCTCAAGGCAACCCTGAGCGGTATGGAGGGCGCGAATCCACCTTCGCATCCTGTGACCTGCGGTCAGAGCTGGCGGTTGCAGTGCCGGCGAATAGTTTTTTGGTCGGGTTGAACCTGAACCTGATCTACCTTACGGATGGAACGCTTCGAGCCCGAACATCACCATCGCTTGTATCAACTTGATGGCATTCAATTGGTAGGAATCTCCATATGCACTTTGGATTTGGGGTGGCGTGGCGGTCATCGCGGGCATGGGGTTCTGCGGCGGTCTGAATGGCTGTAAAAATTGAAGAGCTATGGAATGTTCGCTTGCCAAGGAGTTGGCTTTGCCCCGAGAACTCGTGATTCGCAAAAACGGTGAAAGAGTGCATATTATGGGATAATATCAGCGCACAAATATTTGAAGCCGGTTCTTTATTAGCTTAAGTCCGACGAACCCGTGCTTTTGTGTGTTTTTAGCACCCACAATTTACTAATAATCCGTCACAATTTATGCAAGCGTCAAACATTTCCAGAATTAAGGCCGGCCTGAACTGGTTGGTTGGATTTGGGGAATCCCGTCGCCCGGCCCGGCAACTTGGATGCTTTTGGCTGATGCTCGCGGCTGGTTTTTATCTGTCGGCGACCACTGGTTTTGCGGGCAGCATCATTTGGAGTACTTCGACGAACGTCAGTGGCAATCTGGATGTCATTACCAACGGCACGGCGCTTTACGCTTATGCGGGAACGGCTGTCACGGTCAACGGAGTGTCTTTTGCGGCGGTCAGCAGCGGCACGACGTGGG
>CAISVF010000453.1 GCA_903888765.1 uncultured Verrucomicrobia subdivision 3 bacterium
CGACCAAGCAACGGTGCCAGAAATATCATCTCTCCTGTCCCCTTTTGAACTCGCAGCCGTCCCCTTTTGTTCCCGCCCCGACAGCACAAAGCAGGCAAGCACAAAGTTCCCAATCCGTGCAAAGCGTGCAGTGATAACAAAGCTTGATTCTTTAGACTATCACTTTCAGAGGAATGGACTACCGGAATAAAAGGTGCAGGATAATATTACGCCCTCCGAAAATCCAGAGGACTGCTGCCAGAGCAAGATAAGGCCCGTAGGGCAGGCGCGAGGACCATTCGCGTTTGCCCAGGAGAATCAAGGTCAACCCCACGGCGGCACCGATGAGGGAACTCACCATCAAGGTGAAAAGGGCACCCTGCCAGCCGGTGAATGCCCCGATAGTCGCCATGAACTTGACATCACCCAAGCCCATGGCTTCGCGCGGCACCACGATTTCTGTGCAACGCACCTCCAGGTGCGGCACAGTTTCCGGTGCGATTTTCTCCTCTCCAATTTGCAACAACGTGGGCGAAAGTCGAACGGTTGTGTTGGCGTAGCTACGGTCAATCAGTTCGACCATTTGCGCTTGTAATACAATCGTATCGGACTTGCGATAAAAAATTTCATCATACGGAATTTCCTGATCGGGAAGACAGATTGATGTTTCCGTGAATACAATATTGGTTTCCGTCGGCAATGGGATTTTCTGGCGTCCAAAGAGCAGTTTCCCGAGACGTAGTACGCCATACACCAGACCGGCCCCGACAGTGATGCCCGCCGCGCTCCGCCCCAGGCTCGTGCCGACATTAATAGTTCCATGAAGTTCCGGCACCAAAAGCGAAAACGCAAAGCCAGCTACCGCCCCGCCCAAGGTGATTTCGTCTGGAATGATGAAATGCTCAAAATCAATAAAAGTGGCAACGATCAAGCCGGCGATAAAAGCTGCATACGCCAAGGCCAATCCAGGTGAGTGGCTGCTGAATCCAATCCAGCAGGCGAGAAAGGTGACCCCGGTAAGTAGTTCCACCGCAAAATAGCGCGGCGAGATCGGTGCCTCGCAGTTTTTGCAGCGCCCGCGAAGCGTAAGCCAGGTCACCAATGGGATGTTCAGGTAAAAGGGAATGGAATATTTGCAATGCGGGCAATGCGAAGGCGGCGAAACGACGCTCAAATCCAATGGCATCCGGTAAATGCATACGTTTAAAAAACTTCCAACTATGCAGCCAAGCGCCAGAAAAACCAGCGCCCAGAAAGGCGACGTTACCGATGGCCAGTTTTCGTGACTAAAGAGGGTGTCGAACGCCAGACTCATGGGCTTGACTTAGGAGTTTTCATACCTTGCAACCCGGCGCATGCCCGATACTGGTTCAAGGAGTAAAAGGGTAGAAACTTATTTCGGCCATCCCTCTTCCGATGGAAAAAGAACAATACGCGAGAAACCGGGCAAAATTCAGGGTGAGGCGTTTCCATAAACGCTCCTTTCTACCGCATCACGCATTACCGAGACCGGGGCCGCTAGACCAGTCCACAACTCAAAAGCTTTTGCCCCCTGATGAACCAGCATGCCGATTCCGTTGGCCGTGGTGCAACCAGCCAGCTTGGCAGCAGAAAGGAGTGGGGTTGCGGCCGGGCGGTAAATCATGTCATAAACCGTGTAAGCCTGCTTCAATGAAAACTGTCGCTCATCAAGCGGCAAATCGTCTTCCGGTCTCAGGCCCAAAGAAGTGGCATTCAATAATAAATCCACCTCTTTCGTCGGATAGCCGACGGTGACTTTAACGGATGGAAACTGTCGCTGGATTTCTATAGCAACGACCTCCGCCTTGCTTTTTGTGCGGTTTACCAGAAACAATTCAGCCACTTTTTCCGCAGCCAGTTTCAGCGCGGCTGTGCGGCCCGCGCCGCCGGCCCCCAGCAGCAACACTTTGGCACCTTGCAAATTCAACGACAAATCTTCGCGCAACGAATTAGCTAATCCTTCGGCATCGGTATTGGAACCCAGCGTATGAATCGACCCCTTAGCATCCGCCACAAATTGGATGGTATTAACCGCTCCCCATTTTTCGGCCGAGGCATCCAATTCATCAACCATGTCCACGGCCAGCAATTTGTGTGGCACGGTCAGGTTAAGTCCCGCAAATTGCATAGCCCGCGCTCCCTCAATGGCTGCCCGAAGGTTTTTCGGGTCCACTTCAAAGGCAACATAACGCCAGTTCAACCCGAGTTGGGCAAAGGCTGCGTTGTGCATGGCAGGTGAGGCGGAATGTCGAATGGGTGACCCCAGCACCGCGCAGAGGCGCGTCAGGTTGTTGATGGCTGCATTCATGTGCGGTGGCACACTCAATTTATATGCGGCAGGGAGGCGACTTTAAAGGACAAAGTCCCCAGGGCAAGATGGTCATCTGGGTTGCAATCTGCCTTGGCCTTTGGGAGTAGCTATGGCTGTTATCGCCTGGGCCGCACAAGATTATTCTTTCCATCCTTCTCACTCCAGTCACACCAGCCTTTGAAATATCAGGTCCGCCCGCTATTTCACGTCAGTCGGATGGAATTTCCACTTTTCTTTCCAGATCTGCACCGTAACTTGGCAGGCAGACAAATGACCTTGAAACTATTTAACACGCTGACGCGCTCCGTTCAGGAATTTGCGCCATTGGATCCGGCTGGCAAAAAAGTTGGCCTGTATTGCTGTGGTCCGACGGTTTATGATTTTGCCCATATCGGCAACTGGCGAACGTTCGTCTTTGCCGATCTCGTCCGTCGCGTTCTGGAATTATCCGGCTACGACGTCCAACACGTCATGAACATTACCGACGTGGAGGACAAAATCATCAAGCGTGTCCGAGAAAATAAAGGCTCTCTAGCCGAGTTTACCAGCAAATTTGAAAAAGCGTTTTTCGAGGACTTGAAAGCCCTCGGTTGTCGCGAACCACATCTCAAGCCGCGCGCCACGGCGCATATTCCAGAAATCATTGACCTCATCACACGCCTCATCGCCCGCAAGGTCGCCTACCGGACCGCTGACGGTTCGGTTTATTTTAGCATAGAAAAATATCGCGGCTGCGGCTGTTGCTATGGCCAGTTGCTGAAGCTAAATCTGGATGAGATGCGCGCCGGCGAGCGCGTCGCTGCGGACGAATACGAAAAGGAATCCGTAGCCGACTTCGCGCTCTGGAAGGCGCGCGTGCCGGAGGATGGCGACGTGTTCTGGTCAAGTCCCTTCGGCGAAGGTCGACCTGGTTGGCATATCGAATGTTCCGCCATGAGCATGAAGGCGCTCGGCGAAACCTTTGATCTTCATCTGGGCGGCGAGGATTTGAAATTCCCGCACCATGAGGATGAAATCGCGCAGAGCGAAGGCGCGACAGGCAAACCGTTTGTCAAACACTGGCTGCACGGAGCCCATCTGCTTGTCGAGGGTAAAAAAATGAGCAAGTCGCTCGGCAATTTTTTCACTTTGCGCGACTTGCAGACGAAAGGGTTCACCGGCCGCGAAGTCCGTTATCTCCTCCTCACCGCGCATTATCGGGAGACCTTTAATTTCACCCTCGAGGGGCTGGGAGGAGCCAGAACGGCACTCGCAAGAATTGATGAATGCGTGAGCAAGCTCCGGGAACTGGCCGCCGGGCAGACCGCTCTGCCTGAAAATAGCTTGGATCAACAATTCTCTGACGCTCTCGCTGACGATTTGAACATCTCTGCCGCTTGGGCCTCGGTTTTCGAATGGGTGCGCGAGACGAATAAGCGCCTGGCAGAAAACTTACTGAGCGCGAACGCCGCCGCTTCTGCTTTGGCGGCTTGGGAAAAAGTGGATTCGGTTCTTGGCATTGGGGTGCAAGCGGAAATCGATATTCCCGCAGAAATCCGCAGCTTGGCCGACGCCCGAGCGGAAGCCAAGAAAGTGCGTGACTTCAAGCTAGCCGACGCCATTCGTGATGACTTGAAAGCCAAAGGCTGGCTTATCGAAGACACGCCGAAGGGCAGCAAGTTAAAAAAACTGTGAGCATGGGTCTTTTTATAACGTTTGAAGGTACCGAGGGCTGCGGTAAATCCACGCAAATCAAGCTACTTGCCGAGCGCCTGATAACTCTCGGTCACCGGGTGCGGATCCTGCGTGAACCCGGGGGCACTCCGATCGGCGAAGAGATTCGCCACACGCTAAAGCACAGCCACGCCAACGCTGCCATGACTGCCGAGGCAGAATTGTTGCTGATGAACGCCAGCCGAGCCCAACTCGTGCGCGAAATTATCCGCCCCGCGCTGGCGGTCGGCGATATCGTTTTATCCGATCGGTTTTACGACTCCACTACGGCATACCAAGGATACGGGCGCGAATTAGAATTGGAAAAAGTGCGGGCGGTCATCGAATTCGCCGTGGGAGAAACGAAGCCGGATTTGACCATTTACCTGACTGTTTCCCCGGAGATTAGCGAACTACGCCGTCAGTCACGCCAGCCCACGCTGCCGCTGGAGATACAGCGAGATCGGTTTGAGGAAGCGGACCGTAAATTTTTCGAGCGGGTCGCCTGCGGCTACGCTCTTATCGCCGCCTCGGAACCGGCGCGCATCAAGGTAATTGACGGGGCTCAGCCGGTTGAAGTTGTTTGCTTAAGCATCTGGGAAAAAATTGCGCCCATGCTGCCGCCGCCGGCAGGGTGTTGAATTTGTTTGCCGGAATCAAACCAAAGGGTAAGTTGGCATAAAATCATGATTGAAAAGACCATCAGCGAAATTGAGGCAAAAATCAGCGGAACAGAATCCGTGGACATGGGGCGCAAAGAAGAACTGCTCAAACTGCTCGGCACCTTAAAGACCGAGGTGGCAGAACTTTCCAAAACCCACGGCGAACAGGCTGATAGTATTGCTGGTTTTGCGAGTCTTTCTGCCCACGAAGCCACTCGCATGGCACCCAACCCTCACTTGCGCGAACTTTCATTGCAAGGATTACGCTCATCGGTCGAGGATCTTGAGCAGTCGCATCCGCGGCTGTCTCAAATTGTAAATGCCATGAGCAAGACACTTTCGGATCTGGGCATTTAGTCCGGCTTAGCTTCCAGCTGCCCAATTGTAGCCATTATTTCATCGGCAACTTGCTGGTAAATTTGTTTAAGCCGAGCCTTGTCGCAGTGTTTAGCTTCGGCACGTAGAGCTTCAAAGTTCATCGGACTTCCGTATTTAACGGCCACGCGGTACGGACGAGGAAATTTAAGATGCCGGCCATAGGCCTCAAATGTCCCAAAAACACGCACCGGCACAACGGGCGCATTGGATTTGATAACTGTTAGTCCGATCCCCGAATGGGCGGGCTGCAACCGGCCATCCCTGGTCCGTGTACCTTCGGGAAACAAGATAATGCCGTTCCCCGCCAGTAGCCGATCCAGGATAATTTTCAACCCCTTAGCCCCGCCGCCGTTGCGGTCCACTGGCACCGCATTCCAAGACCGCATGATGGCCCCGACAATCGGAAAGCGGAACAGAGATTCGCGGGCAAGATAATTGATGTCGCGGTCCAATCCGCAGCCAACCAGTGGCGGATCAAGATAGCTGGCATGGTTGGAGGCGAGAATTACGCCGCCGGTGGATGGTACGTTTTCTGCACCATAAACGTTCCGGCGAATATAGGTGCCGTAAATCGTCCGGAATAAAATCCACGCAATGCGATAGGAAAACTTCATTTTGCCATCATCCGCTTGCGGATCTCCTCCAGCAGTAGATAGCTGGTTTCTTCCGAGGTCATGGCTGAGTTGTTGATGACTTTTGCGCCTAGCGCGATCATCAGTGGTGCGACGGCGCGCTGACTGTCCCGCTGGTCGCGTGCCGCGAGGTTTTCATTCACTCCGTCGGCGGCTCGCCGTGCCGATCGCTCCGCCAGGGTCGCGTCGAGATAAAATTTGTAGTCCGTTTCGGGAAAAACATTGGTGCCGATGTCGCGGCCTTCCATCACCAGATCGCCGAACTGGATGCAGTCGCGCTGGGTTTGCTTCATCCATTTGCGCACCGCCGGCACGGCGGCGACGTGCGAGACGGCAGCGGCGGTCTCCGGCGTCCGGATTTCCTTTTCGGGGAAATAGGTTTCGACCAGCAGGTGCACGGAGCGCAGGCCATTGTGTTCGGCGCATTCCAGTTTCGTTTTCCATTTGCGGCAGGCTGCCCCAACGGCTTTGCCATCGTGAACGTCCACCCCCTTTTGCAGACAATACCAGGCCAAGGTGCGATACATGGCGCCGGTATCAACATAAACATAGCCCAGCGCTTTCGCCACCAGCTTGGCATTGGTGCTCTTGCCGCTTGCGCTCGTGCCGTCCAAGGCGATAACGATCGGATATTTTTTCTTAAAATTCATATTTTTGTCTTACTCGCCGCCTAGCTTCATTCGCGCAGGGTAATCTCCGGCGGATCTATAAGTTTGCCGTCAGGTGCAGATTTAGTCGGCGAACAAATCATCGCCGCTTAACTTCCGCCTGCGTTTACCACCGGTGATTTCCCAGATCTCCGCGCCCAAACCTTGCGGCGGTGGCGCTGCGAGTTTCTGGAAAAAATTAGGAAACGTCTTTTTTACGCAGGCGGGATTTTTAATTTTTATCCCGGGAACTTTCAATCCTAAAACCGCGAAACACATCGCCATTCGATGATCGTTGTATGTTTCAATCTCCGCCCCGTGCAATGATAATGGCCAGACGGTCAAAGAGTTGCCTTCCTCGATTAGTTTTGCGCCACACTTCGTCAGTTCCGTCCGAAGTGCGACAACTCGCTCACATTCCTGCAAGCGCAAGCGCCCGAGGTCGGTAAAACGAATGCATGGGTGATTCTCCAACAATCCTCGGCTGTCCGCCGCTTGTTCTTCGGCTGACAGCGTGATGGCCGTCATAATGCTGTCGCCCAGTTGGCCTTCGCGCGAGATTTCTTCAGGGAATGGAAGAAAATCAGGGAAATCCGCGTCAATTTGCCATCCGGAGTCGGGCCAGTTTTTGACGTAAACCGGCGATCCCGACCACTTTCCGGTTCGCTTGGCCTTTGCTTGTATTTCCAGAGCATAAGTCAGCCATCCTGCTGCCCAGAAATAACTACCACTAGAAGCGTCCGGTTCGATTTGGAATGAGCCTCCTCGGGGCGGAAAACTTTCGAGCAATCTGGCCGTCATCGTCACATAAGGCGATTCGTCCGCATTGTCGCCCAAGACTCCAATTTTCCAGCCGCCCGCTTTTGCTGAAAGCATCAGTGCGGACGCAAACTGCGAACTTTCTTCAATGCTCACTTCGCAGGCCTTGACCACACCACGTATAGGTGTATCTGCTCCGATAATTCCTTCTGGCCGACTACCGAAAATTCTTACCGGCAATTTGTCATTGCCAGCTTCGGACTCCACGGTGTAGCCGAGCTCACGCAGGGCTGAGAATAGCGCCGCTTGTGGTCGCTGGTGCATCCGGGGCACCCCGTGCAAGCGATATACTCCGCTGCCCAGGCACAGAAATGGTGCCAGAAATCTGGCGGCCGTGCCTGCGTTGGAGACAAAAAGATTCAAGGGCTGTGCCGTCGTGCCACCAGGGGGAACCCTGCCACCATCTCCATAGACGGTGATGGTACGGTTGCAGGGTTCGGCTGGATCTGCGTCCACATTCACCATGAAACCGAGTTCCTGTAAACATTCCACCATCACCTGCGTGTCTTCGCTCCAGAGCGCGCCATTAAGCATCACTTCCCCGTCTGCCAGCGCCGCGAGAATAAGCGCGCGGTTGGTGATGCTTTTTGAACCGGGCACACTAATTTCCGCTCGCACCGGCTGGCTGAGAGGGATGATTTCAATGAGTTCAGGAAGCGCCATGAAAGTTTATTTTGAGGAGAGGATCTTCGCCTCGGAACTCCAACGGTCGCGGCGGACTTTGGCTTGGTTTAAAAAACATTCCACCGCCTTGACGTTGCCATTCTGGAGTGCCGTTTGAAATTTTTTCAACTCTGCCACTAGCTTGTCTACCGAGCGGCTGAGGTTCCTGTGGTTGGCCATAACGATATCGCGCCACATTTCTGGCGAGCCGGAGGCAATGCGTGTCGTGTCGCGAAAACCGCTGGCGCACAGGTCCGTTTGTGATTTTGGATGCCTCGGATCCAGCACCAGTCCAGCCAGTGCTGCCGCCGCCACATGTGGTAAGTGGCTGGTACGACTGACCAGCAAATCATGTTGCGCCGGCGCCAGTCGCAAAGTTCGAGCCCCCAGCATTTTCCAGAATTGTTCCAGCCGGCGGACGGAGCTCGAATGGGATTTTTTTGTGGGAGTGATCACGCAAACGGTGCCTTGGTACAACTCTGGTCGTGCCGCCAGCACACCGGTTTTTTCGCTGCCAGCCATCGGATGGCTGCCCACGAAAAATCCGCCGGATCGGGCTACGAGTGGTTCCAATTCGCGCACCACTCCCGCTTTCACGCTGCCGACATCGGTGACGATTGCGCCGCGTTCGAGGGCTGGCAAAAATTGTCGAACGAGTGCCCGCATCTGGGCTAGCGGCGTGCACAGGATGACGAGGTCTGCCTTGGATACGGCGGCGAGCAAGTCGGTTGTTGCATAATCCACCGCCCCGGCTTGCTCACAATCCTGCAAACTGGTCTGGCGGCGGACGAAGCCGGCAACTTCGCCCACGAGCCGTCGCTGCCGTACGGCCAGTCCAATGGATCCGCCAAGCAGTCCTACGCCAATGATGCTGATTTTCCGGAATTGCACGCCGCGCAAGATAGACGAAGGGCGGTTTTTGATAAACCAAGAAATAGACCAAATGCTCCATCGCACTGGCTTGAGCAGGCATACACTCGCCATGTAATGGCTTTGCTGGCTTATAGACTGTTAACACTGCCATGGCTGGATTCTTCTCTGGGTTCGTGTTGCTTTACAAATTCTGGATTTCCGGCCAAAGTGGCTTTAAATCTTCGTCGGCGAGCGCCATTTTTTTGATGGCTTCTTTGCCGCCGATTTGGATGGACCGTTGAAGCCATTGGCGTGCCAGCTCCAACTTCTTCTGCTGACAGGCATAACAGGCCAGATTAAACGGAATCACCGGCTCGGTTGGAAATTTTTCGGATGCCGGAAGCAGGGCCTTCCACGCCTGCCCCAGGCCTCCACTGGGTATTCGGCGCAGGGCATAGGCGCGATGCAGCCACCCAGAGGCATTAATTGGATGTGCAATCAGTTCCAGTTCGGCCACAGCTAATGCTTCGGTCCAGCTTTCTTCGCAGACGCAGAGCGTCCACCGTACTTCGAGGGCGGCGGGATGCTGCTGGCTCGTTGCGGAAAGTAGCTTTAATTCCTCTCGCGCATCCGTGGGGCAACCCAGACCCAGCCAGCCCATGGCGGCATTCAGGTGATGCAAATCCGGTGGCAAGAGTGGTTTCACACTGTGGATGATACTGGCGCGGCTGCCCGCCGCCGATTTTTTTTTCACGCGCCGCTTCACAAAGTATGCTGGTATTCGGCCGGATTGCAGTTTATGAATTGTCCGGCATGAAAAATTTTCTTTTTTACCTTTTGATGGCTGGAGCCCTTTCAGCCCCGGCCAAAATCGTGACCCGGGTGGTCGAATACCAGCAGGGCGGTGTCGCTCTGGAGGGGTATATCGCCTATGATGACGCCACCGCTGCGCGACGTCCCGGCGTGCTGGTGGTTCATCAATGGATGGGCCTGACGGATTATGAACAGAATCGGGCAGTCATGCTCGCCCATCTCGGCTATGTGGCGTTTTGTGCGGATATTTACGGCAAAGGGGTCCGACCACAATCCATTAAAGCTGCGGGCGCCGAGGCCACCAAGTACAAAACTGATCGCGCTTTGCTGCGCTTGCGCGTCAATGCCGGTCTGGATGAGCTCAAGCGCTATGAGAAGGTGGATCCCCAGCGCGTTGCGGCCATCGGTTATTGTTTTGGCGGCACCACCGTTATCGAATTGGCTCGTAGCGGGGCAAATCTGAACGGCATTGTGAGTTTTCACGGCGGTTTGGATTCGCCGGCACCCGCCGACGGCAAAAACATCAAATGCAGAGTGTTAGCGTGCCATGGAGCGGATGACCCCTTTGTGCCAGCAGCGGATTTGGCTGCATTCGAGGAAGAAATGCGCGCTGCGAATGTGGACTGGCAAATTATAAAGTATGGCGGCGCGGTTCACAGTTTCACTCAGCCGATGGCCGATGGCAGCCTGCCCGGTGCCAAATACAATGCTCGGGCGGATCGACGTTCGTGGATGGATATGCAGAATTTTTTTGCGGAGATTTTTAAATGAGCTGCCCTCTCAGGTCACATTGGTCGCTCTGTCGGCCGGCATAACTTTGGATTGATTTTATCATGCGTATCACCGGAGGTGCGGCAGCTCGACGGATTCTTAAGGTCCCCCGGGGGCTGGATGTCCGCCCCACGCCAGATCTCGTCAAACAGGCGGTCTTCAACTCACTTGGAGCTCGCGTGGAGAATGCTCGGGTATTGGAATTATTTGCAGGCAGCGGCGCTTTGAGCCTAGAGTGCCTGAGCCGTGGCGCAGCTTCGGTTTTGTGTGTCGAAAAATCGCATCGGCACGTAGAATTCATCCGTTCAAACGCCGCGACCGCTGGCTACAGTGAGTTTTTGGGGACCCGCACGCAGGACGTATTTCCCGTGCTCCATCAACTCTCAACAACCGGGCAGGTATTCGATCTGATTCTTGCAGATCCGCCTTATGGTGAAAAAAATGTCAACTGCCGGTCCATGTCCTTTGCCCAACAGTTACTCGACGACCCCTATTTGCCTCGCTTGCTTGCTCCAGGCGGACGCTTCGTTTTGGGCCATACCAAACGAGATACGCTGGATTTGGTAGCACCGTGGACAGAAGCGAAAATGCTCAAGCACGGGGACACCCTGATGCGTTTTTTGGAAGTCCCATGACCGGTTTGCCCCTCCCCTCTGGACAGGCGGTCAATCAGCCAGCGTTTCTTCCACTGCTTCACGAATCGTCTGTTTGAAATGATCCATGCCTTCTCCAAACGCAGCGGAGATCGGCAGCGGGGATACTTTTTTCACTTTCTTTTTGAATTGCTTGAGCTTTTCCTCGGCAATGGCTTCGTCAATTTTGTTGGCCACGACGATCCTCGGACGCAGCAGCAGTTCCGGATCGTAGAGTTCCAATTCCTTAAGCAGTTGCTTGTAATCGTCCCACGGTTCACGGCCGTCTGTGCCAGCCATATCGAGCAGTAGGACGAGAATTTTGCAGCGCTTTATGTGACGCAGAAATTCGTGACCAAGGCCGACGTTATTGTGCGCACCTTCGATCAGTCCGGGCACGTCGCATACTGTTAGTCGCTTCCAGTCGGCGTATTCCAAAATGCCGATTTGAGGCGTTAGCGTTGTAAAGGGATACGCCGCTATCTTCGGGCGTGCCTTGGAAATAGCTGCGAGCAGGGTGGACTTTCCCGCGTTAGGATAGCCGACCAGTCCTATTTCAGCCATGAGCCGCAGCTCTAATAGATACTCGCCTTCCGTGCCGGGTTCGCCCGGTTGGGCAAACCGCGGGGTCTGGTGTCGCGCTGTGGCAAAATTGCGATTGCCAAGTCCACCGCGACCACCTTTACACAACATGAATTGTTGCCCGTGAGTGGTTAGGTCAGCGACCAAGACCCGCTCTTCCGGGGCAGTTTCCTGAATCTCATCCGTCAGACCTGTCTTACTTAAATCAATTTCCATGGCCGACGGGCCGTGGGAACTGCGCAGTATGGGACGTTTACCGGTGCTGCTGCCAAGCATGAGCTTGCCGCCGCCTGCTTCCGCTTCCTCGTCTTCTTCCTCCTGCTTTATTTTGGTCTCGATTGGCGGCGTGGTGTCCTTCAGCCGCCACACCAGGGTGCCGCAGGGAACTTTGATGATCACATCTTTTCCAGCATGCCCGTCCATGCCCTTGCCCATACCGTGCTCACCATCCTGCGCGAGTAGGCGAGGAACGTAATATTGCTGGATCAAGTTATTTAAGTCGTGATCAGCCTGCAGAACCACGCTGCCGCCGCGCCCGCCGTTGCCGCCGCTGGGACCGCCCTTGGGGACGAAGGCCTCACGATGAAAGGCCACCGCTCCTTTGCCACCATGACCGGCGCGGGCGTAAATTTTAATTTCGTCAATGAACATGAAAGTAGATTCTGGTTTTTGTCCTAGGCTGGAAGGTATGTCATGGGTTTGCGTATCAAAAGCTTGAATTCCAACAAAAAAGGCGAGGCCAAAGCCTCGCCTGAAAGGAGATTGATTCAAGCTTAATTCTTCGCCGTCGCTTCTTCCACTATGTTGATGCGGCGGCTTTCTTTGTCAAACCGCACTTTGCCATCCGTAAGGGCGAACAAAGTCCAGTCGCGACCCGTGCCGACATTCTTGCCCGCGATAAATTTGCTGCCGCGCTGGCGCACCAGAATGCTGCCTGCAGTAACAAATTGCCCGCCAAATTCTTTTACGCCGAGCCGCTTGCTTACGCTGTCGCGTCCGTTCTTTACGCTGCCTTGACCTTTTTTATGTGCCATAAAAACTAGATGAGTTGAACTGAATGGTTGATGCCTGGTATCAGCCGTTGATGGCGGTGATTTTGACTACCGTCAATTCCTGACGATGCCCGATGGTCTTGTGATAACCTTTGCGGCGCTTCATCTTGAAGGTGAGCTTCTTTTCGCCACGCTTGTGCTCCACCACATCGGCGGTCACGGTGGCACCCGTTACCGTTGGCGCACCCACCAACAATTTACCCTCGTTGTTCACGAGTAAAATCCGGTCAAAAGTCACTGGCTTGCCCGCCTCGACTTCAAGTCGCTCGATTTCAAGCTTGTCGCCTGCGGCGACCCGATACTGTTTGCTACCTGTTTCTAAAACGGCGTACATAATTTTTTCCCCGCAAAGGGTCGGGAATTAAACCATGTTTTTAAAAGTTGTCAACGTTTGTTTTTTTATCAATTCCGATGTTCCGCATCCGCTCGTCCGATCAGGCATAAATAAAAAGTGGGCTAGTTGTTTCGATTATTTTGTTGCCGGTCGGCTAACGGTTTTGAGTCGCTCGCGCACCATATCAGCGCGCAATTGATCACGTTCTTCGGCAGAAAGTTTGTCGGAAACCTGCTTTTGCAAATGGGCTGGCTGCGTGATCAGGAACAATTCATCCACCAGCGCACGGTTGGTGCCGGGAAATAAATCCAGGTCCACCCCCAGGCGCAGGAATGAAAGCTGGTTCATCGTTTCCTTGGAAGAAATCAGATGGGCATTGGCCAGGATGCCATAGGAGCGGCCAATGTGGTTGTATATCACTCTCGGCTTGCTTTCCAACAGTTTCTGCCGCGCGTTTTCCTCGTGCTCAATTATCTGCCCAAGAACCTTTTCCAACCGTTCCACTATGAAGATTTCGCTTTCCCCAAGCGTCATTTGATTTGAAACCTGGAAAACATTTCCGAGGGCTTCCGTTCCTTCCCCATAAAGTCCTCGCACGGCCAGGCCAAGTTTATTGACGGATTGAATGATCGGATTGATCTGCTCCGCCAGCACGAGGCCCGGCAGATGAAGCATAGCGCTCACGCGAATGCCTGTTCCGAGGTTAGTTGGACACGCCGTCAGGTAACCCAGTTCATTGTCGAAAGCGTAAGCTAATTTTTTCTCCAGCGCCGAATCCAGTTCGTCAATCGCCGCCCACGCTTCGCGGATTTGAAAACCGGGCCGCAGCGCCTGCATTCGCAGGTGATCCTCCTCATTGATGAGCACGCAAAAGGCTTCCGCCCGGTCTAACACCAATCCACTGCCGGAGCTTTTGGCAGCATGCTCCCGACTAATCAGGTGGCGCTCCACCAGAATCTGCTTGTCCAACGCAGTGAAATTATCCATGGCCTCGCAAAAAGAATCCGCCATTTGCGGCAGGGCGCTGACGGCCGGCTGGATTGTTTCCAAGATCTTGACACGCTCCGTTTTTTTTGCCCAACCCGGAAAGGAAAAATCGCGCAAATTGCGCGCCAGTCGCACGCGACTTGACATTACAATCCGGTCATGCGGCCCGTGCCGGTGAGTGGATTCCGCCGGCGAGCAAAGAAATTGATGGATATCCTTCATTTTAGCGGGCCTTGGCGGCTGCCGGGTTGCTTAGGCCTTTTATTTCGTCCCGCAGCACGGCTGCGGTTTCAAAATCTTCAACCTCAATGGCCTTGTTCAACTTCTTTTGGAGCAACTTGAGACGGTCTCCTGTTTCGCGTGACTTGCGCAATGATTCCGGCGCTTTGCCAACGTGTCGCGTTCCCTTGTGCATGGTTTTGAGCAAGCCCGCCAGACCTTCAGCGAAGGTGCGGTAACACTCCGGGCAACCGAGGCGGCCTGATTTCTTGAAATCTGCCTGCGAAAATCCGCACCGCGAGCATTTGATTTCGGCCGTCCCCGGCGATGGATCCAACTCCTGGGAGGCTCCCAAACCAAGCATCAAATCCGCCATCGCGAAGCTCGTCGGGTCATTGATTCCTTTGGCCTTCGCGCAAGCCTCGCACAAATCCAGCTTCTGCATCTTCTCGCCCACAATTTGGGTTAGATGCACCGTTGCCGGCTTTTCTTTGCAGACGCAGCATTGCATATAAATCTTTCTTTGGCCCGGTTGAACTGACGCTATAATATCGATAGACCGTTTTGGCTTCTCGCGTTCACGATGCCATGCTTTGGCGCTTCCCGCTATGGATTATTTATAAATCGGCGCGCCGGATACTTTCGTCAAGGTGTGGTATTCCTCGATGAGCTGCAATGACAGCGCACCGGGCTTACCACTGCCAATCACCCGTCCGTCAATTTTGATTACCGGCATAATTTCCGCCCCCGTCCCGGTCAGGAAACATTCGTCGGCATTAAATAAATCGTAGCGGGTTAGATTCGTCTCACTCACTTTCACGCCCAGTTGTTCTGCCAGTTCCATGACGGTGTTGCGGGTCACCCCGTAAAGCGCGCCAGCCGAGAGTGGCGGGGTAAACAGAGTGCGGTGCTTGCTGATGAAAATATTGTCTGCAGTCCCTTCCGCCACAAATCCTTCGGCATTTAGCATCACTGCTTCTTCCACGCCTGCATTGTTCGCCTCAATTTTGGCCAGAATATTATTCAGGTAATTCAGCGATTTGATGGCAGGGTTCACCGCGCTGTGGAGGTTCCGCACCGTGGGCACCGTCACAATGTCCATGCCTCGCGAATACAATTCCGGCGGATACACCTGAATCTTGCCTGCGATGATGATCACGGACGGCTTCTTACAACTGCGCGGATTCAGGCCGAGTGTGCCAATCCCGCGCGTCACGATTAGACGCACGTAACAATCGCGCAATTTATTCGCGCGGATGGTTTCCACGGTAGCCTGCATCACTTCGGCTTGCGTCATGGGAATTTCCAACAGGATGGCTTTCGCGGAATAAAACAGCCGGTCAATGTGTTCTTTCAATTTGAACACGCGACCGTGGTAGGCACGGATGCCTTCGAACACGCCGTCGCCGTAGAGCAGGCCGTGATCAAACACGGACACTTTGGCGTCCTGTTCGCTGCGATATTTGCCATCAATGAAAATCTTCATGCAAAGATCTAAAGAATATGCCAGATAATTATCCTAGGCAAACGGGAAGTTCAACCGCCAGCCCTCCAATTACGGATTTTCGCTTTGCTTAATGGCCGGAAAACGACTAAGCTCAGTTTCGATTGTCCGATGGTGTAATGGTAACACAGCGCCCTTTGGAGGCGTTATTCATGGTTCGAATCCATGTCGGACAGCCACAATCCCCAATGACACTGAGTTTAGCAAAATGTTTGCACAGATTTTGCACAAAAGTCCATTGATTCGTCTGACAAGCGTGTGAGATTCCCTGTCACCATCCGGCACAAATCCTTCAAAGCCAAAATTTATGACCGTGCCGGGAATTACAGGTATTACCATTGGCTTTTAGTGATGCCACCGGTAAGCGGCAAATTCAGACGTTAACCAATTATTCTGAAACCAAGAAAAAAGCTCAAAAAATCGCTAAGGGCTTGGCAGATGGATTGCAAGCCACCGCACTGTCCGCCAGCTAACTCGGAAATTTCATAGCGGAGTTTAATATTGGCACGGACGCTTAAATTTTGGTTTTTGAAGCGGATATTTGTCGACGGAGGCAGGTCAAAGCGTGCTTGCGACTGGCCAGGAATCAAAACCGGTAGCGGAACGTAATTTTGCGCGACACCTCCGGCAGGAGGTCAGGGCCGACGGAGCAGCAAGCGCTTCAACCGGTAGCTGGCAGGCCTCCTTGAAGACGCTGTTGGCATAACCGAAATAACTGCTGCAAGGGATAGGCACTGCTCAACTGCACATATACCCGGCGCACGCTCACCCGCACCTGGCCGGCCACTTTTAATAATTTCAAACGCACGCTGCCCGCCGTTGCCCGTGCCAACTCGGTACCGACCAGTCCCCAACTCCGCAGCCGTTCCAACAGCAGATAGGCGAAGTTGGCCAACCACAACCGCAGTTGGTTGCTGGCCAGATAATGGGTGCTTAACCGGTCCGCCTGCAAAGCCAACACTTGTTGCTTGAGCCCATTTTCCATCTCCCCGCGCGGACAATATAGTTCCTCGTAGAGGCGTGCCGGCATGAACCGGGTTTTGTCCGGATCCGCCCCCACCCCGCCGGCAGGCAAATTGGTCACCAGAAAACGCGGATTGGCACCTTGGGCCGTTACTTCCGCCTTGCCAATCACCCGGCGTGAGCAGCTCCAGCTGCGGACCGTCTGGTAGGCAAATTCGGTGAACACCCGGGTCGCCGCTCCGGTCAGGCACCAGCGGGCTTGCGCGTCCGCCAGCGCCGGTCCCAAGCGCCCCACCAGGACCGGATTCTTGGCCAAACCCAGACAGTAATAAACCACCGGACTTTGCCGCTCACACCAGGCCAAAATCTCTTCCCGGCAAAAGCCGCTATCGCCACGGATAATGATCCGCGCCTGGCCACAGCGTTGGCGGATCGCCGCCACGATCTTTTCCAGTGCCGCCACCACGCCCGTAGCCGCATCCTGATCGCTGGTGCGCAGTTGCGCCCACAGCGGAATGTCGCCGACAAAAACAGAGAGCGGCAGATCGCAATAATCGCCATAGTAAGCGCTGAAATGCCGCCCTTCCTGCTGGCCATGCACCCAATGCCCCATCGCATCCAAATCCACCACGATTTCCTCGGCGTGCTTGGGCAAACAACGCACGCCCATGGTCAAGAGACACGCCTCAACCTGGGCCGGATCGTGCGGCAATTTATGGCAGCGAGTATGCCGATTGCCCGACCACTCCAAACGGTTGAGCGTCGCCGCTCCCGCCAGCGCCACCCCGCGATGGCGCGGGTTGCACCGGTCGCCGCCCAGCGGGTCAACCTTCTCGCAAGCCGCCGCCAGCAACGGATCCCGCCGTAATTGCTGATGATCATTGAGATCCTCGTAACCCAGCGCCAGACCATAAATCCGTTGCGCTAACAACGGTGGCACCGTGTGATCCACAAAGGCCTGCTGGCGCTGATCCCCAAAACACTGCGCCAATGCCGCCGTCACGCCCAACCCCGCATCCACTTGTCGCAACAGCAGGACGCCCCCATCGCTGGAGATCGTCCCACCGGAAAAATCAGCCGCGACTTTTCGCGGGCCGAGGTCAGCAAAAAGTAAGGCCGGTTCGGTACAGTCTGTCGCAGCAGCAGCGGGGCATGGCGTTTTCATTCGGCTCAAGGTTATCAAGCCTTC
>CAISVF010000454.1 GCA_903888765.1 uncultured Verrucomicrobia subdivision 3 bacterium
ACGTTGTCAAACGTTGTCAAACGTTGTCAAACGTTGTCAAACGTTGTCAAACGTTGTCAAACGTTGTCAAACGTTGTCAAACGTTGTCAAACGTTGTCAAAGAACGAGTTAGAATTGACTCAGCAGGCCGACTTGGACCAGAGATTCAGTCTCAAATTATGACCGTAAAAACATACTACAAAGCTACCGAGTTGGCTAGCATTTTCAGGGCGATTTCGAACGCAAAATTGCGACTGGAGTAACGGGATGAAGATGGCTTCATGCTTCAACGGGGAAGTGTGATTTGCACCTGGAGGTGTTGGAAAACTTCGCAACTATTTTCCCCAAGCCGCTCTGGAGCAACAGTTTGTTCCGTAAGAAAGAAAGTTGATTCGACTACCGGACAAGGTGGCAGAACCGGATGCGGAATTCCTGAGGTATCACCGCAGCGAAATTTTTCAGAGCTGATGCCCAGCGCCAGCGGCGCGATATATTTGTAAAAACCAACCCCGAAAGAAATCCCAACCCCGTCGGGGTGGCCTATTCGGGTATTCATTCCTCACCGGTTTTGAAAATGTATCGCGGGTCATATTCCACGCCGAATTTTTCCAACATGGAGACGTATTCTTCCCGGAATGACTTCGTGGCATGATGCCTTTCCTGATTCTCAATATAGCAAATCACCGTACCAAGCTGGGAACGCGAATACGAGAACGCGCCGAACCCTTCCTGCCACGAGAATCTTCCCATGAACCAATGTTTTTCGTTGATGAATTTCGACGAACCCGCTTTCACATCACGCACCAAGTCTGAAAGTGAGATGTCTGGCTTGATGCCGACCAGCATTTGCAGATGATCCGGCATATTATTTACCGCAATTAATTTTTGTTTTTGACCGGAGACAATGCCGGTGATGTATTTTTGAAGTTCGTCATTGTGTTCCGGCTTGATTAAATTTTGCCGGCCCTCAACCGCGAACACGACATGGAGATAAATTTGTGTGTAAGTGTTGGCCATGCGCCGAAGATGCCTCCTGACGGAGCTTGAACATCTTTTTTGTTCGCGGTGCTACAGAGATTTCGCGCCGATGGCGCGGCGGCGAGGGAATGAATTACAAAGATGCTTGGCGAGGATCGCGTGGAGAGATATTTGCGTGCAGGGGTTTGCCATGAGCCGGAGTGAACCGGAATTTCGCCGGCCGCTGGTTTCAGCAAGGGCGGTGAGAAACCTGTCGGCATTCTTCCGGGGACAGGTGTTTCCATGCGCCCGGCGGCAGGTTACCCAACCAGAAACCGCCGATGCGCACGCGGATCAGCCGCAGGGTCGGATGCCCGATCGCCGCGGTCATGCGTCGCACTTGCCGGTTTTTGCCCTCGATAAGTTCCAGCCCGATCCAACAATCGGGCACGCTTTTGCGAAAACGGGTCGGCGGGTTGCGCGGCGCAATTCGCGGCGGATGCACCGGATTCCCGGAATCATTGGCTGCGGAACCGGCGGTGGCCATTGGCGGCGTGCCAGTCGCAATAACTTCCGGCTGCGGCTCCAAGCGCCAGGCCCGGCAAGGCAAAGTCTGGTGCCCCTGGATCATCACGCCTCGTTGTAATTGGTCCAAGGAGGACTGCGTCGGAATTTTTTCAACCTGGGCCCAATATTCACGTTCGTGGGCCTGGCGGGGATGGAGCAGCCGGTCGTTCCATTGAGGTTCATCGCTCAGCAGCAGCAGTCCCTCGGAATCCGCATCCAGCCGGCCGATGGCATACACATTTTTGGGGAATTGGAATTCCGCCAGCGGACGGTTGGGGGAACCATCGCTCGTGAACTGCGACAGCACCCCATAAGGTTTGTTGAATGCGAGGAGCACGACGGGAGTTTCCGTGGTCGGGTTTCCAGTTTCAAGTTCGGAAAAACCGGTCTTTTTATGGAATCCGTGTCCGGATGGCCTGGTGGCTGGCGAAGGGGAAGGCCGGTGCAGCTTGACCCTGTGCTCAATTGCCCATGGGCGCGGCGCGCGGCGTTTACGCCGCTTCACCCTTCGCCATCGCCCAGGCCAACTGACCCGCCTTCGCCGGTTGGGACGCTGAAGCGGCGTGAACGCCGCGCGCCAAGAACCGGGTCAAGAGGAAAGCATGGATTCTGTTGGCATCGCAACGGTCACGCGGTTAGATTCTTGGGGTGATTCGCAATATCATCTTCGATTGGTCAGGGACTTTGGTGGACGATTTACCCGCTGTGTTGCAGGCCTCCAATTTTGTCCTCACCCAGTCCGGAAAACCGGCGATGTCCCTCGACGAATTCCGGGAGGAATTTCAATTGCCGTTCACGAGGTTTTACGATCGCCATACGCCGCATGTGCCGATGGCCCAATTGGAAGCATGGTTCCATGCAGAGTTCCGGCAGTCGCAGAGTTCCGTCGTGGAACTGCCACATGCGCGGGATTTTCTGGAATTCTGTCGCGCGAAAAAATTTCGCACCTTTCTGCTCAGCACGGTTCACGGCGACCATTTCAAAGTGCAATGCCAGGGCAACGGGTTCGACGCCTTTATTGACCGGCCTTACACCGATGTCTGGGATAAGCGCAAAAAAATTCATGAAATTCTCCGCGAGAATCACCTGCAGCCCGAGGAAACACTGTTCATCGGCGACATGGAGCACGACATCGCCACGGCGCGGCATGGCGGCATTCACTCCTGCGCGGTGCTCACCGGCTATAACACCCTCGACCAACTGCGCGCAGCCAAGCCCGATTTGATCGTGGAGCATCTGGGCGAATTAAAGCGGGTGCTCCTGAAAAATCATTTTCACCTGAAACCGCTGGAGCCCGATGCCAGAGTTGAGCCGCCGCTGGCCACCGTGGGAGCGCTGATTTTTAATGCACAAAATGAAGTGCTGATGATCCGCACGCACAAGTGGTCGGGCAAATGGGGCATTCCCGGCGGCAAAATCAAGCGCGGCGAGCAGGCGGAAGCCGCCTTGCGCCGGGAGATTCTGGAAGAAACCGGATTGACGGTGACGGACATTCAATTTGTCCTTGTGCAGGACTGCATCAGTTCCAAGGAGTTTTACCGCGACGCCCACTTTGTGCTGTTGAACTATACCTGTCGTTGCCGCGCCAAAAAGCCCTCCGTGACGTTGAATGAAGAGGCGCAGGAATTCCAATGGCTTCCGCTGGCGCAAGCCAGCAAAATTAACTTGAATCGCCCGACCAAGGTTTTACTCGCCGCGGTGATAAAGCGCAAAAATGAAAAACGCCGGAGCTAAGATTTTAAGGGCCAGCCTGAATGTCCATTCCCTCGCATCCATCCTCTCGCCATGCGCCCAGGAGCTGAAGCATCGGCGGCGAACTGTTTAACCAAACCATCCTCATTTTCATGCCACCCGACATCATTTCCATCACCGGACTCGAAGTGTTCTACCGCGTAGGTGTTCCGGAGGCGGAGCGCGCCGAGCCGCAGCGACTACTCTTGAACATTGAATTACAGGCGGATTTTTCCGCAGCGGCCCAATCCGATGCCATCGCTGACACGGTGGATTATTATGCCGTCACCCAAAGGCTGCTGCACTTTGGAGTGGACCGGGAGTGGAAACTAATCGAAAAACTCGCTGCCGATATTGCGGCGGCTATTTTGGCGGAATTCGCGGTGCAATCGGTGGCGGTGCAGGTGAAAAAATTCATCATTCCACAGGCGCAATTCGTGGCTGTTTCGCTAAGCCGAACGCCGTAAACCGGTTCACCGTTGTTGGGCCAACGGTTCGGACGTGCCTGGTTCGTGCAATAGTGGAAGTTAGAAACCGCAGTTCAACCACGGATGGACACAGATGGACACGGATATTAAAGGCGTTGGAAGATTGGTTCCGCTTCACTCGATGGAGGAACGACCTGAAATCCATTTTCATCATAAATTCCGCAGTTGAAACCGCGAAATATGCAAAATACGCGAAAGTGCCGAAGGTTTGCGAACGGGAAAGGTTCACCCGCTGAGGGAAACTTTGTTGGTGCGCCGGGCAGCCTTCCCAGCTTTCCTTTTCGCGTGGTTGGCATGGTTCGCGGTTCAGCTCAACTGCAGTTTCCGGGTTTTATGAATTCGCAGGTCCGGGGGCGGGCGGCAAATGGCGTGGCGGTGATGATTCGGCTTATCGGTGCCAGCTTGACGGTGCATTTTTGCATCATTGGGTTTGCTGTCATACGGTTGATTTTATTTGGCAGCTATGCCAACCGGGTTATTTTCTGATCGCCACGGCGGTTGCCATGCCCCGGTTTCGTGGTAACATGGCGGTGGAAAGGTGAATTTTATGAGCGTGACGCTGGATTTGGACGAGCAAGCCCTGGCCACCCTGCCCTTCGGGCCGGGCGAACGCGAACGGCACATGCAGATTGAAATGGCCTGCCGCTTTTATGCTTCCGGTTGGCTGACGCTCGGCATGGGTGCGCGCATGGCCAAACTGGATCAATATGCCTTTGGCGTGCAGTTGGCCGAACGCAACATTCCCCGCCACTACTCCCACGAAGATCTCGATGCCGACCTCCGTCATGCCGGTGGTCAGTAACACCTCGCCACTCTGTAAGCTGGCGATCATTGACCGGCTAGAAATTCTCCGCCGGCAATTTGGCGTCCTTGCCCTTCCCTCAGGCGTCCAACTTGAATTGGATCGCCTGTCCCATGCGGCGGCGCGTGCACGACTGACCGCTGCTTTTCGGGATGGGTGGCTGCAAGTGACTCCGCTGGCCATCGCCATCCCCTCCGCGCTTGCGGCCACGCTCGATCCCGGTGAAACGGAGGCGCTGGCGCTGGCACTGCAAATGAATGCCTCGCTGGTATTGCTGGATGAAACGGCCGCCCGGCTCCAAGCGACCCGGCTGGGCCTGGCACACGCCGGCGTGCTGGGCATTCTGCGGGGGGCAAAAATATCCGGAGAAATCACCTCGCTCGCGGATGAAACCCGCAAACTCCGGGCCGAAGCCCGGTTCTTCGTCAGCCCCGCCTTGGAAAAGAAACTCCTGGCCTCGGTCGGCGAATAAGTGGTTGCCGGAATTGCGGTCAGCTGCCGAAACTCCTTTCCGGGTACGTTGCGGTAAAGGGCGAGGCGGGCGCGCATCTCACATTGGAGAAGAGGCAACATCGTCGCCCGGCGGGTTCAGGCGGGTTCAGGTCTTGCCGTTGACAGCCGTGACGCGCTAGATTCCGGCCATGAGCAGCCTCGCTGAAATTGAAAGCGCCATTGAAAAGTTGCCCGCGCCGGAGGTGGATGAACTGGCCGGCTAGCTGGAAACGCTGCGGGTGAGGCGGGCCACACCAACGCCAGTGGCAGGCTGGCTGCAACGCGCCCGCGGTGCCGCCCGTCCCGGTGAGACGACGGCAAAAGTAATAGCCCTCACGCGGGTCGAGGAATGAATCTGTTTGACACGAACGTGCTGCTGGATATTGCGACGGCCGATCCGGTCTGGCTCGCGTGGTCGGAAAACCAACTTCGCACGGCCGCCGCGCAGGGACCGATTCTTATCAACCCGATCATCTAGGCAGAACCGGCTCCGGCTTTTGCAAGTGCCGTTGATTTGGACCGGTGGCTTGATCCGGCGATTTTTCAGCGGCTGCCTTTGCCATACCCGGCTGGCTGGCTGGCAGCGCAGGCGTTTTTGAAATATCGCAGAAGCGGCGGGGTTAAGATTTCGCCGCTGCCGGATTTCTACATCGGAGCCCATGCTGAAATTGAGCAGCGGACGCTGGTCACGCGCGACGCGGCACGGTATAGAACTTATTTTCCAAACGTTCCGCTGATCGCGCCGGTTTGATGGGCAGGGCGGGCAGATGGCCGTCTGCAAAGACCGCCGCGCGCTTGCCAACAGACGCGTTCGGGTTTGCCACGACGGCGCGCACGGAGTGACGCGCCCTTTAGGCAGGGCAGGATGCGTCATTTAGCCACAGATGGGCACAGATGGACACAGATTAGTCCATAACCTGGTGAGGGTTGGCGAGGGTGATTGGGCTCAGAGTGACGGCGGGCGATGGAGGTGGGGGGACTTTTTCCACTCAAAAAAACAAAATGCCCGGCTGGTGTTGCCACCGGCCGGGCGGGGGGGAAAGAACTTAGTTGAGAAAATTATTGGCGGACCGGAGCTAAACGGCGCTTGGCGACGTACACCAGACCTAGCATCGCCACGCTGACCGCCGCCCATTCGGAGGGTTCGGGAACCGGGGACAGATCGGCGTTGATCTGCATATAGCCAGTGGCCGCCGTTATGAGTGGATCCCAACTTGCACCACCATTTGTTGACATAGAATAGCCAATGGAATTGGGATTGGAAACAAAGGCTGCATTCCAAAAGTATTCAGCTGGACCACTGCTGACGCCCAGCACGACGAAATAAGCAGTATTGGCTGCGAGGGAGACGGAACCGGCATAGCTATAGGTGGTTTCCGCAGCGGGCTTGGCATTGCCGGACAATGTTTGTATCAAATTGCCCGGACGATTGCCGGTACCAGTAGCGTCCCAAAGCTGCACAAAGAAATTTCCACTGTCATGGGTGGTCGCGCTCATACTCAGGACCACCGAAGTCAATTGATAGTTGTGGGGCCCCACAACAAAGCTGTCGGCGTAATAAGCATCCGATCTTACTTGTGCCTGCACACCGTCGGGAACGGGTCCCAAGGAATCAAAAATCACCGCGGCAGGGAGAGTGGTGGCGGTCAAGGCCAAGGCTAACGCTCCGGCTTGAAGGAGGGATTTTATTTTCATCGTTTTAGACTGATTCAGTTTTTGTTTTTTTGTGTTAGTTTTTAATTCCGACCGGAATTTTTTATCCCAAGTTAATTTCTAATACAAGTAATTTTTTCAAATTATTTCTAATCTGACCACCGCGCCCAATGCTACCCTTTTTCAGGCGATAAAAAACTAACCACGTCAACCGGAATCAGGGCGTAAACGCCGGGGTGGTTTAGCCACAGATGGGCACAGATGGACACAGATTAGTCAGGGGGAAAGGATCGTTTTCGGGCATACGAGAACGGTCATTGGTTTATGCGGAGTGGCGGCGGCTACCTTATTTAATCCGTGGTTTGGGGTTGGCGGGGGCGCGGCGCGGAGGGGAAAAGCGGTGGAGGGCCACCGCATTCCAAGACGCTGGCGCGTTCGCGGGGATGCCGGGATAACGAGATGGGTCTGGGAGTGCGCCTGCCCTTGCTCGGGCACTTTGAGGGGCGGGAGGGCGGTGAGGGGCAGCGAAATGCACAAGCTGAAATTCGGAAAGCAGAAATTCGGAAATGACCGGCGGCAGGCGATGGGGGCTGGCTGGCGGGAAGCCCTGGCGCGGGCGGGCGGGCAGTCCTCTGCACGCCGCGCGCTTGGCAACAGACGCGTTCGGGTTCGCTACGACGGCGCGCACGGAGTGACGCGCCCGCCATAAAAAAATATCGGTTGGGTGAATTTTAAGGGGATGGGGGTGGTTTAGACACAGATGGGCACAGATGGGCACAGATAAGACAGGTGGTCGAAGTTTGGCTCTGCGGCCGCTTTCGATTATTTCGGCAAGGGATTTTTCGCGATTGCCACTGGCTACAAACTCGCCAAGATGGTTGGCATGCAAGTTCAATTGACGGGAAGACAAGGTATCGCGGGCCGATGGATTGCCGCTGGCGGGGATTTTCTCCGCGCCATCAATCCGGCCACGGGCGAGGTGCTGGAACCGGCATTTGCCCACGCGACGAATACCGAAGTGGACGCCGCCATGCAGGCAGCGCAGCGCGCGTTTGCCGTCACCCGCACGCTCTCCGTGGAACGCCGGGCGCAATTGCTCCAAGCCATCGCCGCGCAAATACTGGGTCTGGGCAATGCCTTGCTGCAGCGCGGGCAAGCGGAGACCGGGCTGCCGCTGGCCCGCCTAACGGGCGAACGCGCGCGCACCTGCCATCAATTCAAACATTTCGCGGACGTTCTGCGCGAAGGTTCATGGGCGGGCGCGGTCATTGATACGGCGGATCCGCAACGTCAGCCGCTGGCCAAGCCGGATGTACGCCGGGCGGCCCGGCCAATCGGGCCCGTGGTGGTTTTTGGGGCCGGCAATTTTCCCTTTGCCTACGGGGCGTGCGGCGGCGACACCGCCTCGGCGCTCGCTGCCGGCAACCCCGTGGTGGTGAAAGCCCATGAACGGCATCCGGGGGTGAACGAATTGTTTGCGCACGCCGTGCAGGCCGCGCTGGATCAATGCGGTCTGCCGCCCGAAATTTTTTCGCTGGTGCAAGGGCCGGGAGCAACGGTCGGGCAGGCGCTGGTTCGCCACCCGGCCGCCCAAGCAGTTGGTTTTACCGGTTCCAAAAGGGCTGGTCGCGCGCTGTTCGATCTGGCGGCTGCCCGCCCGCAGCCCATTCCGGTTTATGCGGAAATGGGCAGCGTGAATCCGCTGGTCATTCTTCCCGGCGCCCTGGCCGAACGCAGTAACGCGCTGGCGGCGGGCCTGGCTCAATCCATTACGGCGGGAGCCGGACAATTTTGCACCAAACCGGGATTGATATTTCTGCTGGCCAACCCGGCGGCCGATCAGTTTATGGCGCAGCTCGTAAAAGAAATGGCAGCGTTGCCGGCCAC
>CAISVF010000455.1 GCA_903888765.1 uncultured Verrucomicrobia subdivision 3 bacterium
CGCTTTGCTCATCGTGGGATTTTATTTGCTTGCCGATTAAATCAGTTTACCCGCCGCCATGCCGCGACTTGCGCCTCCCTGGTTTTCCGCCTTGCTCCTGGGTTTCATTGGATGGAGAGAAAGACCTCGGATTCGAGCGGGTGATCGCATTTTATGCCGTTCTGGTCGGGAGCGGATCGTGAGGAGAATCCGGTAAAGTTGGTTGTGAGTGTGTCGGACCAGAGTTCATAGCGCAGTTGGTTGATCAGTTCGTTGGTGGTGGCTCGTTTTTCGGGTTTGCGATTGTGCCAGCGCGGGCTTTGAAAAGTCTCGGGCTTGCCCGCCGCGCCGTAGGTTTTGACCGAAGCCAGCAATAATGTGGCGTAGGCGGCGACCGCCAAAGCGGGGGCATTCTGGTTGGCAGCCTCCGAGCGTACCTGGGCCTGGCCGACGCCCAGGATGGTTTTTTCGTCCCTGAAATTGAATTCAATGTCCCAGCGCCAGAGATAAGCTTGGTGCAATGCCTGCAACGGCAGATCCGGATCGGTGCAGATCAGATAGGCTGGCTCCCAGCGTCTTGACCTTGAACTCCTAGGTTTGCCCCGCCGCATGAGCTTTGACCGGCCACCAATCACCCGCACTGCTTCGGAACCACCGGAAAATGGCAACCGCCTTATTTTGAACTGATTGCGATGTTTTCCCGCTGGAAGGGAGGCTTTCCCAGCCGGGGAAAAAGGCGGTCATTGTTGGCGTCAGATACTGCGCAGCAAATCATTTTTTCTTCCACGCCCGGTGCAGGTTGCCAAATTGAAATTCCACGGATGGAAGCAGTCGCGGTGTGATCCAGCTTGCCAGCAAAATGGATAAAACGGTTGACGCTACCACATCAGAAAGATGGTGCCATTGCAGGGCAACGCGCGACCAAACCACCGCCAGTGCATAAACCATGGCCACCGCGCCCCAACCGCGATGCACCAGCCAGGCTGCCACGGCCAATCCCACCGCCAGCGCCGCATGGCCGGATGGAAACGAACTGAAAGCCGCCTGACCAATGATCCAATGGCCCTGGTGCCAGATTCCATAAAATCCCGGGGGCACGCCTTTAGGGCCATGCAGTTCCGGGCGGGTGCGGCCGATCAGCACTCTTAAAATCGTTCCCGCTAATCCCGTAAGCAAAGCGGCGGTGGCCACAAAAAAGATTTTTGCCGCCGCGCCGGGCCGGTGCAGTAAGAAAAAAATGGCGGCCAGCAGAATTCCTGCGCCGGCCACTATCTCGCCTTCACCGAGTTTGGAAAACCACCAGCCCAAATTGGCCAATGACGGCTGGCGAGTCACATCCAATGCCCCATCCACCCAACGATCCAGTGGGAAAGACGCCGCCATGCAACCGAAGGCGGCGAACAGCCAGAGCCGTTGCCGGAGGGGAGACGCCGCAGAGCCTTGCATCCGCAAACTTTACCGCGTTGCACTGGCAAAGCAAAAGCCAAAACGCTAGGCTCTAGCCATGCCTCACTGGCTGGAAAAATTTGCTGCGCGACCGCAGCGCTCCATTTTGGTATTGAGCCTGGCCTTGCTGCTGGCCGGCAACTGGATATTACCGCTGACGGATCGCGATGAAACGCGTTTCGCCGAAGCCTCGCGCGAAATGATTCAGCGTGGCGATTTTGTGGTGCCGTGGTTCAATGGCGCGTGGCGATTCGACAAGCCGGTGTTGATTTACTGGTGCCAGATCGCCAGCTATAAGATTTTGGGCGAAAATGATTTTGCCGCGCGCCTGCCATCGGTGCTGTTTACCGTGGCCACCGCGCTGCTGGTCGTGCGCTGGGGACGCAAACATGCGGATGCCCGAACGGCTTTCGTCGCCGGTGCCATGTTTGTCGCCGGACTGCACATTGCCATCATCGGCCGTATAGCCACGGCAGATATGGCTATGGTGTTTTTCTTCGCGCTTGCTGTTTGGAGTGGTTGGGAGCTGACCCGGCCCGAAATGCCCTCGCGAAAAAGCTGGTGGGCGGTTTTTTATGTCACGCTCGCGCTGGGTTTTCTGGCCAAAGGACCGGTGGCCTGGCTGCCACTTGGTGGGATGATTTTGGGTCGCATGGTGCGCAAAAATACTTTTCGCCTGCCGCTTTGGGAAACCGTTTCCGGGCTAATCCTTACCATCGCTCTGGCGGCATGCTGGGGCGTCCCCGCCTTGCAGCAAACCCATGGTCAATACTTTGCCGTGGGAATGGGGGAGCATGTGTTTCATCGTTCCACCGGCGTGATTGACGGTCATGGCCTTGCCGGCATGCTTGGTTTCTTAGCACTGCTGCCGCTCTATTTTGTCACATTTTTTGCCAGCTTTTTCCCCTGGTCCCCGCGCGTGCCGGCCGCCTTGCGCCGCTGGTGGCCGGAAAGAAAGCAGGATGACTGGGGTTGGTATTTGCTGGTTCAGGCCGCCCTCGTTTTTATCGTTTTTTCCCTGGTGAAAACCAAGCTCCCGCATTATACCCTGCCGGCATTTCCCTTCCTGGCGCTGTGGTTGGCCCGCCAAATCAGCCGTGAACCGGGTTCGTTCGTGTGGTTTGGCAGGCGCTTGCTGGCTATGACGGTTGCTATACTTTTTCTCACGCTGGGGGCATTTGCCGTCGCCCGAAATTTTCTGCTTACGGAAAACCTTTGGCAAGCCGTGGGCTCGCGCGTGCGCCCGGAAACGAAAGTTGCCTGCTTTGGTTATACCGAACCCAGCCTCGTTTGGAAATTTCGAAGTATCACCACCAATCTCGTAACCCTCGGGGACGTGTCCCTGGCCCGGGATTTTCTGACCAATGCGCCCCCATTTATTCTCGTGCTACCCACGCGCGACGCAGCCAGGTTGGGAATGACCAATGGACTAAATCTTCAGGCGCGCGGCCTGGACCTGGTAAAGTGCAAGAACTGGGATTTGACCGCCGTGTTGCGCTAACGGCGCTTCGCCCGGGAGGTGCCAGCCAAACCTCGGCAATGCCGATTGCGTTTAACCTCATTTCCCCGGCAACCTGCGCGTCCTTTTACAGCATGGCATGGCGTTGGCTTGATATTGAATCCATATTTGCCAGAGAGGCCGGATTCTGCTGTAATCTTTTCCAGACGAGGTTGCCGGTTCCGGTTGAATGTTTTGGCAGCCGCGCTGTCCAATAATAAAGAAATTATGTTTTTTAATTCGCAATATTTTTTGTTTGTCATGCTGCCGGGTTTGCTGATCGGCATCTGGGCGCAAATGAAACTGCATTCGGCTTATGGCAAATACAGCCAGGTGCCGGTGGATTCCGGCCTGACCGGAGCGGAGGCGGCGCGGCGCATCCTGGATCAGGCCGGTCTCAATGACATGCCGGTGGAGGAAGTGGAGGGCCATTTAAGCGACCACTACGATCCGACCAAGCGTGCCTTGTTTCTTTCCTCGGAAAATTTTCACGGCTCGACTATTGCCGCAGTGGGGGTGGCCGCTCATGAGGCCGGCCATGCGTTGCAGCATTTGCAGCAAGATGCCATGTTTAATTTGCGAATGGCGCTGGTGCCGGTGACGCAGTTTGCAAGCTTTGCGTGGATGGGCGTTCTCTTGCTGGGTTTTGTTTTGCATATAATACCGCATTTTATCTTGATCGCGGTGGCCATTTTTGCGGTGCTGACTTTGTTTCAATTAGTAACCTTGCCGGTGGAATACGACGCCAGCGCCCGGGCTAGGGAACAACTCTTCCGGCTTGGCCTGGTGAACGAATCCGAACGCGAAGGAATCAGCCGGGTGCTGGGTGCCGCCGCGCTTACCTACGTCGCGGCCCTCGTCAATTCCGTCCTGGAATTGCTTTATTATGTCTCCGCCGCCCGTAATGACCGGAGTTAATTTGCTTGCCGCCGCGCGCCGCGAAAGACATTTTGCCCGCAAGTCATGGCGGCCAGAAAAATAAAAACCAAACCGGTTTCCCAGCCAGGGGAGGATAAGCCCTCCCTTCCGGCCCCGGAAAGTGTTGCGGTTTTGCCGGCCAAACCACCGGGCGGTTTGCTGGAATCAGCGCCCCCTCCCGCCAAGCCTTCCGAGGGCGATACCACCCAATTTATCCGCCGTGAAGCCGAACGCGCCGATGGGGATTCGGCCATCCGGCTTTACCTTCGCGAAATCGGACTGGTTAAATTGCTGACGCCGCAGGAGGAGATCGAACTTGCCGCCAGAATCAAGAAAGGCGACAAGAAAGCCCGGGAGCACATGATCAAGGCGAACCTGCGCCTCGTGGTGAAAATCGCGCGCGACTACGAGGGCATCGGCTTGCCGTTGCTGGATTTGATCAGCGAAGGCAATATCGGCTTGATGAAGGCCGTGGAGCGGTTTGATCCAGCCAAAGGTGGTAAATTATCCACCTATGGTTCCTGGTGGATTAAGCAATCCATCAAGCGGGCGCTCGCCAACCAGTCCAAGACTATTCGCTTGCCGGTGCATCTGGTGGATAAGATTTCCCGGATGCGCCGCACGGCCATGAAGTTGCAGGAGGAATTCGGCCACGAACCCACTGACGAAGAATTGGCCGCTGAACTCGGCACCACGGCTGCGCGGGTGGCCCAGATGCGCACCGCCTCTATTCGTCCTGCTTCATTGGATGCCCCGGTGGGCGATGATGATTCCAACACGTATTCCGAAATCGTCGAAGACGAGCGCGCCGTTAATCCTTATGAGGAATTGGAGGATAAAACGGTGACCGGAATGCTGCTGGATATGGTGCAACACCTCGATGACCGTGAGGCCACCATCCTCCGCTACCGCTTCGGGCTGGACGGCGGTGCCGAGAAAACCTTGGAGGAAGTTGGGGTGAAATTCGGGGTCACGCGCGAACGCGTCCGGCAGCTCCAGAATCTCGCGTTGCGCAAGCTTCGTAAAATGATCGAAAAACTTGAAAAAGACAAATCCAAGGAATCCTGATTCATGACCACTCCCGTAACCTCTGCAGAAATTTCCGCCGCTATCCGCACCGTGCCGGATTTCCCCAAGCCCGGCATCCAATTCAAGGATATTACCCCCGTCCTCGCGGATGCGCGCTTGTTCTCCGGAGCCATCGATTTACTCACGCAAAACTTCGCGCCCGGAACTATTGACGCGGTGGTGGGGATTGATGCGCGGGGATTTATTTTTGCCGCCGCCGCCGCCCGGAAATTAAATGCCGGCTTCGTGCCGGTGCGCAAAAAGGGCAAACTGCCGTTTACGACGATCGAACAGGATTACGCCCTGGAATACGGCCACGCCACGGTTGCCATCCATACGGACGCTCTTCAGCCGGGTGCGCGGGTGCTGCTGATTGATGATTTACTCGCCACGGGCGGCACCTCGGCAGCAGCAGCGGCCCTGGTGCAAGAGCTCGGCGCAACGATTGTTGAGGCTGGGTTTCTCATCGAACTGACGTTCCTTCATGGCCGGGAAAAACTCAGTGGTTTTCCCATTCGCTCACTCATCGCTTATTGATGCCAGAACTTCAGCACCGCCAGTCTGTTCCCGTGATGGCTGATTTGTCATGATTTCGCTCTTGCGTTTTGGAGCCGATGGCGGAAAAATGATCTTTCGTATTTTATGCAAACTCAAGACGCTCCGGTTGAAATTCTCTTTAAATTCTGGCCTTGGCTTGAAGCCAACAAAAACCGGCTGATTGCCGGAGTGGCCGCTTTGTTTGCGGTTTACGGGATTTATTCTTTTCTAACTTGGCAGCATGAACAAAAAGAGGCTGAGGCCGGCAATGCGCTGACTAAGCTGCTCGTGGCCCCGGCCCCCGGAGCCAAACCGGAAGATCAGGCCGCTAAATATGCCCAGTTGGCGGCAGAATATTCCGGAACGGCGGCGGCAAAGCGAGCTCAGCTGCAGGCCGCAACGGCCTTTTTTGAGGCAGGGCGATACGACGAAGCCACCGCACAATTCCAAAAATTCCTTGCCGCCGGTGCCCCGGGCGCGTTAGCGGCTACGGCTCAGCTTGGGCTGGCCGCCAGCCAGGAAGCCTTGGGGAAGCCTGAAGCCACGGCTTCTTATCAAAAGGTGGTTTCTCTGTATCCCGGTTCGTCCTGCGAGCAAAGCGCTAAAGCTGCCTTGGCCCGACTGCAAAAACCTGCCGCCAAACCTTGATCTAAGATCTAGCTTTTTAACTTAATTTTATGAAACTCGCCATCATCGGGACCGGTTATGTCGGTTTGGTTACCGGAACCTGTTTTGCTGAAGTCGGGCATCAGGTTATCTGTGTGGATAATGATGCCGCCAAGGTGAAAATGTTGCAGGCGGGTGGAATTCCCATCTATGAGCCCGGCTTGGAAGAACTGGTCAAGAAGCATGTCGCCTCCGGTCGCTTGCAATTTACCCAAAGCACCTCGGAAGGGGTTCAAAAATCAGACGTTATTTTTATCGCGGTTCCCACGCCTCCCCAGCCGGATGGTTCGGTGGATCTGAGTTATATCGAACGTGTGGCGCGCGACATCGCCGCCGCCATGACCAGCTATAAAATCGTCGTGGATAAAAGTACGGTTCCCGTAAAAACCGGCGAGAAGGTTACCGAAACCATCAAGCGCTATTGCCCGGCCAAGGTTGAATTTGATGTGGTCAGCAATCCGGAATTTCTCCGCGAAGGTTTTGCGGTGAACGATCTGATGAAACCCGACCGCGTCGTCATCGGCGTGGGTTCTCAGCGCCCCGTTGCCGCCATGCGGGACATCTATACGCCTTTCAACGCCCCGATTATCGTCACCGATATTAACTCTGCCGAGTTGATCAAGCACGCCGCCAACTCGTTCCTTGCCCTCAAGATTTCCTACATCAACGCCATAGCTAACGTCTGTGAAGCCGCCGGTGCCAATGTGCAGGAGGTAGCCCAGGGCATCGGTCTTGACGAGCGCATCGGCCGCCGCTTTCTCAATGCCGGCATTGGTTTTGGTGGCAGCTGTTTTCCCAAGGACTTGAGCGCTTTCATCAAGATCTCTGAACAAGTCGGCTACGATTTCCGTCTCCTCAAGGAAGTGCAGCGCATTAATGCCGACCAGATGGAACGGTTCGTTAAAAAGATGACCGACACCCTTTGGGTTTTGAAAGACAAGAAAATCGGCGTACTGGGTTTGGCTTTCAAACAGAATACCGATGATGTGCGTTCTTCGCCCGCAATTGAACTCTGCCAGCGTCTCCTCAAAGATGGCGCGACGCTCCGGGTGCATGATCCCAAAGGCATGGACAAGGCAAAATCGCTTCTCCCGAACGTTACCTATGTTGATGACATGAACGACGTGGCTGAAGGCTGCGATGCTCTTGTCGTGGCAACCGAATGGGAAGAATTCAAAAAACTGGATCTTGTCCGGGCGAAGAAGGGTTTGACCCATCCCATACTGTTTGACGGTCGCAATCTGTTTGACCCGCTGGAAATGGAAAAGCTCGGCTGGATTTACAAAAGCGTGGGCCGATAGCTCCGGATTTCGGGGATTAAATTTTAGCTGCCATGAGAGCCAATTCCAAAACCCCGTAGGAGCCGAGGTGACGAGGCTCAAATTTAAGCCATGTTAGAGACTCACGTCGTCTCCTACGGTTTTGAAAGCGCCTCATGAGTATCTCGGATTCCCTGCCAGCTGAAAATTTAAACTTTAAAACTGCCATCCCGGTTGAAGTTTCCGCCGCTTTAATTTTTCATCAGGGTAGTCTTTTAATTACTCAGCGTCCCGCCGGGTCACACCTCGGCGGACTTTGGGAATTTCCCGGCGGTAAGCTCGAGCCGGGTGAAACTTACGAGCATTGCCTTATCCGGGAAATTCGCGAAGAACTGGGCGTGGATATCGCCGTGGGAGAACTTTTTGCGGAAGTCAGCCATGATTATCCGGAAAAATGCGTCCGGTTAAAATTCTATCGGTGCGAACTGCGTGGCGGCGAACCGCAACCGCTGGGCTGCGCTGCTTTCCGCTGGGTTCAGCCCGCCCAATTAAGTCAATTTGCTTTTCCCGCTGCAGATGCCCAATTGCTCGCTAAACTCATCCCCGCAAAATAATGGCAGTCCTCTAACCTGGGCCCCAAATTTCAAATCAACCAGCCCATCGCATTCCGCATTTGAGGCTTTCTTAAGGCCATCAGCGTAAGAATAAAAAGCAAAGCCGCACACGCCCTTGCATTGGTCGTGCGCGAGAAGCGGGAGGAAATTACCAATTAGCAATTTCCGCTTTCAGCCTCTTCAGTTTTCCAATCCGGCAGTTCCGCCAACGTGTCACCGCTCAATTTCGCGCGGCAGCGCCGCGCAAAAGGTACGGGCGCGGCTCCCCCGACGCGCTGGCCGTGCTTCAGGTCGAGCACAAAGCCCCAGTTAGATGGCGCAACTCGCCATCCAAATCCGCGCCTTCGTTCACGCCAAGTTGTTTCGCCGCCGCCGCATAGTCAATCGCGCCCCGGTCGGCGAGCAGGCCGTTCTTCAGCGCGGTGTAATCGCCGGGCTTGCCGGCGACCGCCAATCCCCCCGCGCAGCCGGGCGGTGGTGAGACGGATGAGCGTCAAAGCCCATTGCCGGTCAAATATTTCGTCAGGCGCGAACAAATGGCTGTCCGCCGCCAACCTGCTCTCGGCAACGGCTGTATCAATCTGTGCTTGCGCCTGCCCGCCCCCGCGCCGTTGTGCCGAGATACGATCCCACTCGTTGCTCCTGAATTTTTTAGCACGACAATGAGGAACGACTGCAATTTTCCTTTTTCGCGATCGGCGGAATCCAGTCAGCGTTTTTCGAGCAGGTGGCAGATGGTTTCCAGTGCCGTCGCCGATTCAGGAGTCGGCTGACGCGTGGCGAGCACGATGGTCCAGCGCGTGTTGGAAAACATTCGTGGCGTATGGCTGGAAGGTTTTGCGCTGGTCATGTGAACAAACATGCAGAGAGCAATTAAGAAAACGAGACGGTTGTTACTTGGATTCCTGCGATCCACCAGTTTTTTTAGGGGTAGTGCACCTTTCCGACACAGACATCTTGACTCAAGGCAGGGCCACTTTTCACTGGCAAAGTTTTTTGAATTTCTCAATTTCAGTTATGTTTTCCTCTGCCAACTTTTCCTTTTCCCTCCTGTCTCACATTTGCCCTCGAAATTATTCAAAAAAATCTGGTCTGCTGGTGGCTTTGCGCTATCTTTACAG
>CAISVF010000456.1 GCA_903888765.1 uncultured Verrucomicrobia subdivision 3 bacterium
AACCCGGCCAACACTTTTGTGGGCAATGTAACAGCCTTCCGTGGCGTGCTTGCCATCACAGCTGATGGTTCGCTTGGCAATGCGGCCAATCTTCTTCGGCTCAATAACTCGGGTGGTTTGCGGTTTGATGGGGCCAACATCAATGTGGCGCACGCCATCTCAGTCACTGCCGCCACCACGTTTAGCGTGTTTGGCGATAACGACGCCTCCGGAATAATTGAGTTTTACAATGCGGCGACCATCAGTGGCATTATTAGCGGTGGGTCGGCTATCACGGTTGCTGGCGGCATTTCGACGGCGGGCAATTCTTCCGGCTCACTCACCCTGGGCGGTAATAACACCTTCAGCGGTGCGTTGACTGTCAATTCTGACACCAAGGTCATTGCGGCCCATATCAACGGCTTGGGTACCACCGCCGGTGCCACTACGGTGAATGCGGGCGGCACGTTGTCCCTGAGCGCCAATGGCACTTATGCCGCCGAGCCATTAAACATCAACGGCGCTGGTGTGCAATTGGGCGGCGCGGGCGTGGGTGCTTTGGAAAACCTGTCCGGCAGTAATACTTTTGGCGGCACCATCGCACTCAACCTCGCTTCAACAGTGGGTGTTACCTCCGGCTACCTTACTTTAGGCGGGGTTATTTCGGGTGCCAATCCGTTGATCAAAGTCGGCTCCGGCCCCTTGTTTCTGACCGCTACGGAAACCTATACCGCTGGCACTATTGTGAATAGTGGCACCCTGTTCCTGAATGGTTCCCTCCCCGTCGGCAACGCCGTCAGCGTCAGTTCCAGCGGTACCTTGGCCGGCAATGGCTTGGTGAATGCCCCGGTGACCATCCAAACCGGAGCCACTTTGGCCCCCGGCGTCAACGCCGTCGGTAAATTAATCGTCAATGGCCCGTTGAACCTGTTCGGCACGACCGCCATGGAATTGAACAAAGCCTCTGCCACGAATGACCAAGTGGCTGGCATCAGCACTGTGCTGTACGGCGGTTCCCTGGTGGTAACCAACCTCGGCGGAACCCTGGTTATGGGTGATACCTTCAAGCTCTTCAGCGCTCTGAGTTATCAGGGCGGTTTTGCCACGCTGTCGCTCCCGACCTTGGGCGCGAATCTGGCTTGGAGCAATTCGCTGGCCTACAATGGCACCCTGCAAGTCGTCACCAACCCGCCCGCCGTCAGTCAGGCACCCGTCAAGCTGACCCTGACGTCTTCCTCGACTTCCGTGACCTTGCAATGGCCGGCCGATCACACCGGTTGGCGTTTGCTGGCCCAGACCAATAACTTGCTCTCCGGTATCAGCAGCAATACCAACGATTGGACCACGGTAAGCGGTTCGGCGGCCACCAATCAGGTTAGCATCCCGGTGGATCCGGCTAAGCCCACCGAGTTTTACCGGTTGGTTTACCCGTAAGCCGAGGACATCTCACCCTTCTGGCCGGGAAGCTCGCGCTTCCCGGCCATTTTTCATGTTTACCCTGGCTCGGCGGGTGCAGCTTGACCCTGTTCTCGATTGCCCATGAGCCCGGCGCGCGGCGTTTACGCCGCTTCATCATTCGCCATCCCGCACGTCAAACGATTCGCCTTCGCCTGTTTGGACGATGAAGCGCCTGAACGCCGCGCTCCAAGAACAATGTCAACGCGTTCGTAGATTGGCTCCGCTTCATCCAACGGGTGAACGACCTGAAATCCATTTTCATCCGTGTCCATCGGTGTCCATCCGTGGTTTTTCAAATTCCCTTGCGGGTTTTAGGGTCAAGCTGCAGCCTGGCCTCGCTATGACCAGAAATTGGCGATAGACACGCATGAGCGTTTGGTGTAATTTAAATTACTAACACTGAAAAATCATATGCTGTTCTCACCTCGACGCATGTTTGATATCGGCCGCTGCCGCCGGGCCTTCACCTTAATTGAACTGCTGGTGGTCATTGCCATCATTGCCATTCTGGCAGCGATGTTGCTCCCCGCCCTTTCGGCTGCCAAGCAGCGGGCGCAATCCATCAAGTGCCTCAGCAATCTTAAACAGATGGATCTGGCTTACTTCATGTACGTTCAGGACAACAATAAGATGGTGCAGTACGTTTCCACCGCCGCCTTGTGGATGCAGACCCTGATAAGTTACCAATCGCAGGTGGCGGCCATCCGCTTGTGCCCCATTGCCAGCGATACCAATAGTCTTCCCGCTGGCCAGACCGAGGGCAGTGCCAAGCAGCCCTGGCGCTGGGGCAGCAACCCCAATCCGCTATTGAACACCGGCAGCTATGCCATTAATGGTTGGATGTACGAATGGGATCCGAACGGCGACATCGCCCAATGGGTTACCTCGGCCAATGCCCCCAAATTTTTTCAGAAAGAGTCCGCCATCACCCGGGCTGGGGACACCCCCACTTTTTATGATGCCATCTGGCCGGATGCCTGGCCGGTCATTACCAGTTTGCTGGCGGCCAATTTATCCACCGGTGATAAGAATTCATCCATGGGGCGTTTGAGTATTTCCCGTCATCCGCTGAAGCCCGCTACTGCCGTGAGCGGTCAGCCGGTCCGGGCTGCCATCAACATGTCTTTTGCCGACGGCCACGCCGCCAACTGGAAATTGCAGGACATCAAAAACGTGGTTTGGCATGTGGGCTTTATTCCCAATGCCAACCCTTGGGCGACCTCTCCGTAAGTTTGTGTGGTCTGGCCGGTGCTGGCCCGCTGCGAGGGAAAATTCCATCGGGGTTTCTTTCATTTTGACTCCCGAAATAGCACCTCCCATGGAGTGGTGACAAACGCCCGCGCTCATAAAACACTGGCTCAGGAATTCAGCAGGACTCACCAAAATGGGGGATAGACACTCGCAGCAGCTTATTTTATGATGCTTCAATAATCCTAAAATAATTTATGATAAACTCGCGACGATCTTCTGATACAGCCGTCCGTTCGGCCTTCACCTTGATTGAGCTTTTGGTGGTCATCGCCATTATCGCCATTCTGGCTGCCATGCTGTTGCCCGCCCTATCCAAGGCTAAGGAGAAGGCTCAGTCCATGAAGTGCGTGAACAACATGAAGCAAGTCATCATGGCAATGCATATGTACGCGGGTGAAAATACCGACCACTTGGTTTATCCTAATTGGAATCCGCCCAGTGTGGTCGGTTGGCTTTATACGCCGACGGGTGTGACGACGCCGGATGGCACTCCTGGCGTGGGTTGCACTTGGAATACCGCGAATCCCAATTTACCCTATCAGGGAGGATTGCTGTGGTCGTTGCTGGGAAAAAATCGCGGAGTTTATTTGTGCCCCAAGGAAGATATCAGTTCGACGACTTGGAAAGCGCGCCCCCAGCAATTATCCAGCTATATTATGAATGGTGCTGTTGTGGGTTGCCCGACCGGTCCGGATTATCCTATTAAATGGAACAAGCTTTCTGCCTTTCAGCAGGATTCCTATATCGCCTGGGAGCCGGATTTAATCATCGGCGGCTATAATGATGGTTCCAGCTACCCTGATAATGCGTATCCGGGAGAAGGTCCGGGACCTCGTCATAACAAAAAAGGCGGTACGCTCATGGTGGTCAGTGGCAGCGTGGAGTTTGTTCTGTTTACGAAATGGTTTACTCTGGCAGCCTCCACCACTCGTAATCAAGTGTGGTGTGATCCGCAAACTCCCAGCGGACGTTAATAATCGGATTTCTCAGATAACAATTTGCGTTAGCAAACAAATGAAAAAAACTTTGATCAGCTTTGCCAGTGTCATCATTGCCGGCTTGCTTTTTACCGGCTGCAATAAGGCACCTTCTTTGTCGTCCCAGGAAAAGGCTCTTTTTGAAAGCTCATCCCCTGAAATCAAACAGCTTTTTGAAACTGCTTTGACGGCGGATAAGGCGGGTAATTACCTCTCGGCTTGCACCAACTATCAGGCGCTGCTACATCAGAACCTGAGCGTGGATCAGGTCATGGCCATGCAGACCGCAATGAGTTCATTAACTCAGCGCATCTATGATGCCGCCGCCAAGGGTGATCCCGGTGCCAAAGCCGCTGTGGATGCTTTGAAAGGTGCCAGTGCTCGCCAGGGGCGCTGATTTCCCTTTCCCAGTGGGTTTTATTAGCCTGGCCCGGTGATCAGTTCACCGTTTCCAATCCCCCAATCGCCGCGCGCACGCGCTTGGTGATTTCCTGCAACCGCTCCGGGGTGATGATTTTGCGGCCGACGCTGTCGCTGATATAAAAACTGTCAATGGCTGCCCCGCGTTCTGTCACGATGCGCGCGGCGGAAATGTCCAATTGCAGATCGGCAAAAGTCCGGGAAATCAGATAGAGCAGCCCCAGCCGGTCCTCCGTTTCAATTTCAATGAGCGTCCGGTCCTCGGAGGCGTGGTTGTCGCAGCGTATCTCCGTGTCGAGGCGCTCGCCCAGATAGGCCGAATAGGTTGGGCGGATGGCGGAGGCTTGGCGCACGATGAGCGCATGGAGATCCACCGTGCCTCCGGTCAGGACGCGGGCGATGAGCTCATCAAATTTTTCGCGCGCCTCGCGCGCGGCGGGGGTGCCGGTGCGCGCATCGTTCACATAAAATTTATCGATCACAATCCCGTCCGTGCGCGTAAAAATCTGGGCTCCGAGAATGTTCAAGCCGGCGGCGCTGAAACAGCCGGCAATGTTGCCGAATAATCCCCCGCGATCCCAGGTGCAGATCTTCACCAGGCTGTAGCCGCGGTCCGCTTCATTCTGCCAGCCGACCACCGGAACCAGCGGCTGGTCATCATCGGCTTGCTGTTGCAGAAACCGGTGCGCCAGGTTGAGATCGTCCTGAATATCCTTGGCCAGATGAATTTGGAAATAGCGCGCCGGCAGGGTGGCAAAGTGTGATTGCAGTTCGACCTCGGTGATTTTGCCCGCCGTGAGGTGCTGCACTTCCTGTCGCAGTACCTCCATCTGTTCCTGGCTGGCGCGGCGGAATTCCGTGCCGCCGACGAGCAGCGCCAGCGTGCGGGAATGGAGCTGCCACAGCAGCGAATCCTTGAAGCCATTCCACAGTTTGTCGCTCGTGCCCTGCGAATCCGCAAAGGTGAGCAGGGTCAGGAGATTCAGTCGTTCCGGTGTGCCGACCTGCCGCGCAAAATTGCGGATCACCGAGGCATCATCCAGGTCCCGCCGCTGCGAAAGATTGGCCATCACCAGATGGTTTTCCACCAGAAATTCCAGCGTGATCGCCGCGCTGCTTTCCAGTTGCAGCCGCTTGGCCGCCCGCAGCGCCAGCGAGGCGCCGGCGGCGGCGTGCTGCCCGCGCTCGTGCTTGCCCGCCTTCCCGACATCGTGCAGCAGCAGGGCCAGATACAGGATGCCGGGGCGCTCCAGCCCCAGAAAAATCGGCGTGTAATTTTTGTACGGCGCGTCCTGGGCCTCCCAGATTTTATCGAGTTGTTCGAGGCACACGAGGGTGTGCTCGTCGGCGGCATATTGATGGTAAAATTCGTGCTGCACGAGGCACGTCAGCCGTCCGAATTCCGGGATGTATTTCCCCAGCAGATTCACCTCGTGCATCGCCCGCAGGATGTGCCCCACTTCGCCGCGCCGCTCCAGGATGGTCAGAAAAGTTTCGCGGACATGTTCGTCGTTCAAAAACTCGCGGTTGATGAGCGAGGTCTGGTTGCGGATCAGTTGGGCCAGATCAGGATTGAGGCTGAGCCGCCGCTGCTGGGCATGCAAAAACACGCGCATCAGCCGCCGCTGTGAATCCCGGAAGATGCGGTTGCTGACGGCGCGGACTTCGGTGCCCACGAAAATGAATCCATCCACCGGCTCCGGCATTTTGCGCGGCTTGGCCCCCGGCAGCAGCCGGCGGAGTTTGGCCAGCTTGCCGGTCTGGCGCGGCGAGATCAGCGCCATGCGCTGCTCCAGCGTGCGTGTGATGAGATAGACGTTTCGCATGTGAACGTACAGGTCCCGCATGAAGGTTTCGATGCGTTTGCTCGGCGAGCGTTCGCTGTACCCGAGGTTCAGCGCGATGGCGGGTTGCAGGTTTTTGCCGAGCACGTCCTGGGCGCGATTGGTGTGGTAATGCAGTTCCGTCCGCACGCGGAGGAGGAATTCATACGCGGTCTCCAGTTGCTTGCGCTCGGATTCGCTCACAAATTCCCGCTCCTGCAGCTCGCGGAGCGAGCGGGTGCGGTATTTAAACAAAGTCATCCACAGCAGGTTCTGGAAATCGCGCAGGCCGCCGCATCCGTTTTTGATATTCGGCTCCTGCATGCAAGCCGAATTGCCGTGTTTGCTCCGGCGCGACGCCTGATCTTCCAGGCGGGCGGCGATGTATTTCTCCTCGTAGCCCACCACGCATTTGCCCACTACAATCTTTTGGAAACTGACGAACATTTTTGCGTCGCCCGCAATGAGCCGCGATTCAATCAGCGAGGTTTTGGACTGCATGTCGGTGTTGGCCACCTTCACGCAGTCATCCAGATCCCGCACGGAATAGCCGATTTTCAGCCCGATATCCCAGAGGGGATAAAGAATGCCCTCCGTGAGTTTGGCCAGAAACGGGAGCGGCTTGCCGGCGACCACCTGGCCGGCGTGCAGAAACATGAAGTCAATGTCGCTCTGCGGATTCAGTTCCGCCCGGCCGAAACCGCCGATGGCCACAAGCGCCAGCGGGGGAAACTCCTTCTGGGCCTGCGGCGTCAGGGTGCTTTTGGCCGACGTCCACAGATGGCGAATGAGGCCGTCCAGAATGGCCGCGCGGGCTTGACAGATCTTTTGGGCGTCTGCGCCCGCCCGGTGCATCAGCTTGAGCCGGTGCGATTCCACCTTGAGAAAATTTTTATAGCGCGCCAGCTTTTCCGCCGGGGCGGTGTCGGGCGCAAAGGAAAGGCGCACCTCGGAGGCGGCCTCAATTTTTTGGAGCAGGTCCTGCACGGGCGGCCAAGTTAATGTTTTAAAACCTTCCCCGCCAGCGAAACCTTGCCTGCACTCGTGATTTGCTTTGAGCCCCCGCTTCTTGGTAATTTTTTCCATGCTCGCAAAGGTGTGCTCTGCTGCCGTCAATGGCATCGACGCCTATCCGGTCGAAGTTGAGGTCAACGCCGGCTACGGTGATACCATGATCGCGCTCGTCGGCCTGCCGGATGCCGCCGTCAAGGAATCCAAGGACCGGGTCTCCACCGCACTCACCAATTCCGGCTACAAATTCCCGATGGGCAAAACCACCATCAATCTGGCTCCGGCGGACGTGCGCAAGGAAGGCCCCAGTTTTGATTTGCCGATTGCCCTGGCCATGCTCGCCGCGAGTGAGCAGATCGAAAGCGACCAGTTGGATAATTTTGTCACCGTGGGCGAGCTGGCGCTGACCGGCGGCGTGCGGTCGGTAAAAGGGGTTTTGCCCATTGCGCTGCGGGCGCAGGCGGACGGAAAAGTCGGCATTTTGGTGCCGGCGGAAAATGCGGCGGAGGCCGCCGTGGTGCAGGGCTTGAATGTCATTCCCGTGCAGAACCTCCGCGAAACGGCCCAGTTTTTGGAGGGCGAAATCCGCATTGCGCCCGTGAAGGTGGATATCGCCAGACTCTTTGACCATCCGCCGGATGACGACGTGGATTTTTCCGAGGTGAAGGGCCAGGAAAGCGTCAAGCGCGCGCTGGAGATTGCGGCGGCGGGCGGGCATAACGTCATCCTGATCGGCCCTCCGGGCACCGGAAAATCCATGCTGGCGAAGCGCCTCGCCACCATTCTCCCGCCGCTCACGCTGGCCGAGGCGCTGGAGACCACCAAGATTCACAGCATTGTGGGCCTCCTTAAACCCGGCCAGGCGCTGGTCACCCAGCGGCCGTTTCGCGCGCCGCACCACACCGCCAGCGATGCCGGATTGCTCGGCGGCAACATAAATCCCACGCCCGGCGAAATCTCCCTGGCTCACCATGGCGTGCTCTTTCTGGATGAGTTGCCGGAATTCAAGCGCAGTGTCCTGGAAACCATGCGCCAGCCGCTTGAGGAAGGTGTGGTTACCATTTCGAGGGCCGCCGGCACCATGACTTTTCCCAGCCAGTTCATGCTGGTGGCGGCGATGAACCCTTCGCCCGATGGTAAAATGCCCGGCGAAAGCCGCAGTTCCCCGCGCGAAATCCAGAATTATCTTGGCCGCATTTCCGGGCCGCTGCTGGATCGCATTGACCTCCATATCGAAGTGCCCTCGGTGAAATTTCGCGAGATGGCGGCCGCTCAGCCGGGTGAAAGTTCGGCTCGGATTCGCGAGCGCGTCATTGCCGCCCGCCGGTTGCAGCACGCTCGCTTTGCCGCCAAGCCCAAGGTGACCTGCAATGCCCGGATGGGAGCCCGCGAATTAAAAGCCTTCTGTGAACTGGACGAAGCTACCGGCGATCTGCTCAAACAAGCGATGACGGAGTATAACTTGAGCGCCCGCGCCTACGACCGGATTTTGAAAGTGGCGCGCACCATTGCCGACCTCGCCGCCTCGGAAAACATCACCGCCGATCACGTTTCCGAAGCCATTCAGTACCGCTCCCTCGATCGCCAATTGTGGGGCTGATTAGTTGGGCGCGCAGTCCCCTGCGCGCCGTCGTGGCGAACCCTAACGCGTCTGTTGGCAAGCGCTCGGCGTGCAGGTCTTTGCAGAAATTCCCCAATGCGACCACCCGCGCTGTGCTTATGGCAAAAATCAAATGCCCACCCGCTTTTGCAATTCTTCCAGACTGACGCCTTTCGTTTCAGGCAGGAATTTGGCGACGAGCACAAATTGGAGCACCATCATCAGCGCGAAAAATCCGAAAGCAAACGAACCGGA
>CAISVF010000457.1 GCA_903888765.1 uncultured Verrucomicrobia subdivision 3 bacterium
TCAGTTCGCTGCGCGTCATGCGCGGCACGTAGGGGCGGATGACCAGCGGTGCCTCGGTCTGGCCCATGAAAATATTCGCTGCGGCGGAGAGCGTCTCGCTGCCGCTCGTCCCCATCACCTTGCGCATCACCCAGGCGACCGCGCGCACCACGCGCTGCAAAATCCCCCAGTGATACGCCAGCGAGGATAGGGCCGAGACAATCACCACCGTGCCGGTCACCAGAATGGCAAAAACCACGGAGTTGCCCGGGCCGAATTTTTCGGCCAGCAAATTCCCGTCCGCCAGCGGCCCGAACACAAACTTGGTGCCTTCGCTGGAGAATTGAATCAGTTTCTGGATGACTTTGCCGGCGAACTCAAACAGCTTGCCCCCCCACGGCGTGTCCAGAATGAGCACGGCCAGCGTCAGTTGCAGCCCGAGGCCCCAGATCACCGTCCGCCAGGGAAAATTCTTCCGGTTGTAAGAAACTGCCCAGGCCAGCAGCAGCATCGCCACCCAGCCCAGCAGATTCATAAAGTGAAGCTCGTGATGAATCATTTTTTTTGAACGGCACTCTGACTGGCCGTTTTGTAAATATGCGGATGCAGCACCCCGACAAAAGGCAGGTTGCGATAGCGTTCGGCAAAATCCAATCCGTACCCGATCACAAAATAATCCGGAATTCCGAAACCGATATAATCTGCCTGGATCTTATGCGTGCGGCGTTCCGGCTTGTCCAGCAGAACGCAGGTCTTGATGCGACGCGGCTTGAGCGCTTTCAGTTTCGGGAGGACCCGGCTCATGGTTTTGCCGGTATCCAGAATATCGTCCACCAACAGCACATCCCGGCCGCGCACATCCAGCCGCAGTTCCTTGGTGAAGACCAGTTCACCGGATTCCGTTCCCAATCCATAGCTGGACACGCCGATAAAATCCAATCGCAGCGGCAAATTAAGGTGTCGGATCAAATCCGCCAGAAACAGCACCGTGCCGTTCAGCAGCGAAACCACCACCATTTCCCGTCCGCGAAAATCCTTTTCAATCTCTCGCGCCAGCGTCTTAACCCGCCGGGCCAGTTGCGCGTCGGTGATCAGGACGCTTTGCACCTCTTGACGCCAGCGAACCGGAACCAAAGTATTGGGTTTTGCCGTTTTTGTTTTTTGTTGGGCGCTCACAGTGAATAAAACTTGCCGCATCGTAACTGCTTTGGGGCGATTGCCGAGAAATTTCTTACCTTTTGGCTTGGCCCGGTGGTTGATGGGAATAAAACAAGCGAACAATGCCGCCCGCCGCGCAAGGGGATCAGCTTATGAAAAACGGCAATAACCGATTACTCGACGTGGGCGGCAGCATATCCGCAAATGAATCTCCATAGGTTGTACTGCCATGGTGAGGTGTTTGGTGGTTCAAAAAACAAATGACCTTTCCGCGAAGTCATGGCTGGTTTTTTGCCGGAGCTATGACCCTGTAGTGCTTTCAAATAAAAAAAATCAAATTCCCGTTGACACCAAACAGGTTTTTGGTAAATATACGACATCAAAGGTCGTTGTTAAGTCTGGTTTGAAATAAAATGAAAATATTTAAAAATGTAAACGCATGGTTTAAGCGGATTTTTATTTGCATTTAAACACGACCACAACAATCGTTAATAAAATGAATCAA
>CAISVF010000458.1 GCA_903888765.1 uncultured Verrucomicrobia subdivision 3 bacterium
ACAACCAAAACATAACAATGCCCGCCGACCTTGTAGCGTAATTAAATCGCGCTTGAGGTCATTGATTCAAAAACGCGCCGAATTGTAATGGCGTCGAAAAAGATGTTTTAGTCAAATTGGGACACTTTTTGTATAGTGCAGCAATGAACCACGCTCCATTTTCCGAAATGAAGCCTGAATTTACAATCTTCAAAAGTGCTTGCGGAAGCGCTTTAGATTTATGAAACACCTTTTCAAAACGGCTATCAAAAACTTTATTAGTCTTGATCTTCATTTGATTTCACCAAGGTAGCGCAGTGCTTTATTGATGCCTTTTCTGAAACTAGGGTTGTTCAGTAGCTTGTTAACCGAACTCGGTGCTCCGATAAACGTATCTGATTCTGGATCATAGAGCCATCTATTCCTGTTAGAATTTTTGCTATTGGCATAATGGTTTTCGCCGGTTCGGTGCGTAAAAGGCTGCCTGGGGATTGAATTGCTTTTCTTCGCTGGTTTGCCTTATTCTCACGCCAGCGCAAGTTTATCGGGCAGAATGCCTGACGCGGGCAGGGGTTTTACTTTCGGTCTTCAACCCGATTCTGATTCGTGGCTGGATGCGGGCATGGCAGAATTCCCCGAAACCAAGTTTGTATTTTGTACCCCGGAAGTGCGTTTTTAAGCCTAGCCGATTGTGAAATCGGCGATGCGGCAGATTGGGACATATGCGGTACAAAGCACCGGCTTAATGAGACTTGAGGCCTGTTTTCAGGAAATGGAAATTACCACGCAGAAAAACTGAATAGGCAGACCACCAGACCATGGTTGGCAAGATTGCGACTGATAAAACTCCATCGGCCAAAGCCGAACGTCAATACACTTTGCGTAAATTGGAGGGGAGAATGCCGAGTTCATCGCGATATTTAGCCACGGTGCGACGGGCGATGTTGATGCCTTTGTCGGTAAGCATTTTCACAACGGTCTGGTCGGAAAGCGGATAGCCGGGATTCTCCCCCTTGAAAATTTCGGCAATCAGGTCTTTGACGCTGGTATTGGACATGTTTTCCCCGGTGGAGGTCTCGAGGCCGCCGGTGAAAAAGTATTTCAGCTCAAACACGCCCTGCGGCGTCTCAATGTATTTGCCGGAAACCGCGCGGCTTACCGTGGTTTCATGAACGCCGACCACCTCGGCAACTTGCGACATGGTCATTGGCTTGAGATGGGCCACGCCTTGGTCCATAAATTCGCGCTGGCGTTTGACAATCTCCCGGCCGATGTTCGCGATGGTGGTCTGGCGCTGATGCAGGCTCTTGATGAGAAATTTCCCGGCCCGGATTTTTTCGCGGATGTAGTTCTTCACCTCGGCGTTATCGCCGCCCTGCGACATCATATCCTTATACACGTTGCTGATGCGCAGATGCGGGATTTGTTCGTCGTTGGTGGTGACGGTATAATCGTCTCCGTTCTTCTGGACAAAAACTTCGGGGGCAACGTACTGCTCGGTGACGTTGAGATAGGAGCGTCCGGGGCGCGGCTCCAACCGGGCGATGCGGATCAGCGCCGCCTGCACGTCATCCACCGTCTGGCCGGTGCCGCGGGCGATTTCCGGGATTTTACGGCGCCCCAGCGCATCCATGAAATCACTGATAATGCGGTATTCGAGGCTTTCCTGGCGGCCGGCACGCTCGAGTTGGAGCAGGAGACATTCCCGTAAATCGCGCGCCCCCACACCAACGGGCTCGAAACTTTGGATCACTTTCAGGACTTCGACCAATTGGGCGAGCGGCAGATTATTGGCGGCAGCCAGTTCCTCAAGGGGGGCAGTCAGATAACCGTAGTCATCAATATTGCCGATCAGCAACTCGGCAATCGCCTGCTGTTCCGGGGACAGATCCGTATCGCGCGCCTCTTCAATGAGATGCTGCGACAGGGAGATTTCCGCCGTGATGGAGTCGAACATGAATTGCCGCCGCTCCTCATCCTCGGCCGTGGCCTGAAGGGGCGCATTGGCGGAAGAAAACTGTTCGCGCCATTCCTGATCCATCTGGACGAGCTTCTCAAACTCCGCCTGAAAATCATCCACGGGTTCGCCGGAAGGTTTTTCCGTGGCGGCGTCAAATTTCACATCCTCCGGCGGCTCAGCAAAATCGGTCGGCTCGGGGGAATCGCCTTCATCGTTGCCGGCTGTCTCAGGAGATTTTTCGCGCGCTTCCATTTCGGTTTCCGGAACCTCCTCCAGCACGGGGTTTTGTTGGAGTTCCGCTTCGACGAGCGCCTTGAGTTCCAGAGAAGGAGCCTGCAACAACGCCAGCGATTGCTGAAGCTGCGGCGAAAGCACCAGCGATTGCGTTAGTTTCTGGGAAAGTTGCAGTCCAAGGCCCATTTGTGATTTACCTTAGCTCAATCTGCCAGAAACTCAATGAATATTGGCACCAAATCGGCTGGCGCAATTTTTGCCAAAGGAAAAACTGGATTTTTTCACGAACCGGAGCCATTCTTTTTACATGAAACTGATTCTCTCCACACACAACGTCACTCTGACCAAGGCCATTGAAGATCACATTGTGGCCAAACTCAAGAAGCTGGACCAGTTCGACGAGCGGGTGGTGGACTCGCGCGTGACCCTCGAACACGACAATACGCGGGTGCCGGAAAAGCAGTTTAGCTGCTCGGTGCGCCTGAGCGTGCGCGGTCCCGACCTGTTCGCCGAAGACAAGGAAAGTGATTTGTATGCGGCCATAGACGCCGTGATAAAAAAGATCGAACAGCAGATCCGCAAGCGCCACGGCAAACGCAAAACGGTCAAGCACAAGGTGGCAGCCAAGCTCAAAGGCGCGCGACGCGCCATCGAAGAATGATCCTGCGGGCAAAAATAATTCTTCCCATTACCGCGCCGCCCATTGAGGACGGCGCGGTTTTGCTTGGCGGGAACAAGATCCGGTCCATCGGGCGCTGGCGCGACCTGCGCCCCCATTTGCGGGAGAAAGTCTGGGATCTGGGGGATGTTTTGCTGCTGCCCGGCCTCATCAACGCCCATTGCCATCTGGATTACACGGACATGGCGGGCGAATTGCCGCCGCCCAAAAACTTCACCGACTGGATTGCCGGCATAACCGCCCTCAAGGCGGCTTGGAGCTACTCTGATTACGCCATTTCCTGGCTACATGGGGCCCATCAATTATTGAAAACCGGCACCACCACGGTAGCCGACATAGAAGCGATGCCGGATTTGCTGCCGGAAGTCCGGGAAGCCACGGCGCTCCGGGTATTTTCCTTTCTGGAAATGACCGGCATCAAGTCGCGCCGGCAGCCCAGAGACATTCTGCGCGAGGCGGTCCGCACCATTGAATCGCTCCGGCATCCGCGTCATCGGACGGCACTATCGCCGCACGCGCCCTATTCCACGCGGCCGGAACTGTTGCGGCTGACCGCCGCCATCTCCCAAAAGCGCGGCTGGCCGGTGAGCATTCACGTGGCCGAATCGGTGCAGGAATTTGAGATGTTCCGCCATGCCCGCGGCGAAATGCATCGCTGGCTGGGCCGCAACGAACGGGACAATTCCGATTGCGGACTCGGCTCCCCCATAGCGCATCTGGCCCGCAGCGGGCTGCTGGGGGAAAACGTCCTGGCCATCCACGCCAATTGCCTGGCGCGCGGCGATGCGATGTTACTGGCAAAAAACAAAACCCAGGTGGTGCATTGTCCGCAGAGCCACGACTATTTCCAGCATCCCCGCTTTGAGCGCGCGCGCCTGGCCAATGCCGGGGTTAACATTTGCCTCGGAACCGACAGTCTGGCCTCAACGCGCCAGGCAGGCCGGCACAAACCAGAACTCAGTCTGTTCACCGAAATGCGCGCGCTGATCCAAAAGGATCAGGGCATTGCGCCGGAAGAGATTTTGCGCATGGCTACCGTGAATGGCGCGCGCGCACTGGGCCTCGCCGGCAAAGCCGGCGAACTGGTGCCGGGCGCCTTTGCGGACTTGATAACCATTCCGTTTCCGAGCAAGCCGGAGAAGTTTTACGACGCCGTGGTGCAGCATACGGGCTGCGTGACGGCCAGCATGATCGAGGGACGGTGGGTCATTCCGCCGCACTCATAACCCGCCCTGATTTCCTTCCCATGGCGCACCTTTTTATTGCCTGACCATGCATTTGTTCACTGACGAACTCAACCGCCGGCTGGCGGATTTGCGCGAACAGAATCTGTTTCGCGAACTGCGCCAGGTGGATTCCGCCCAGGGGCCGCATATTGAATCCGGCGGCAAATCCTGGCTTAATTTTTCTTCCAACGATTATCTGGGATTGGCCAATCATCCCGCATTGAAGAATGCCGCCATCCAGTCGGTGGCGCGATTCGGGGCTGGTGCCGGCGCTTCCCGCCTCATCTGCGGCTCGCTGGCACCCTTTCATGAACTCGAGCAAGCGCTGGCCGCTTTCAAACAAACCGAAGCGGCCCTGACGTTTGCCACGGGATTTGCCGCCGCCGGTGCCATCAGCGCTCTGGCCGGGAAGGATGACATCATTATCCTCGATAAACTTGTTCATGCCTGCATCGTGGATGCAGCCCGACTTTCCGGGGCGACATTGCGGGTGTTCGCACACAATGACCTTTCTGATCTGGAAGAAAAATTGAAGTGGTCGCAAACAAAGGCCCAAGCGGAAGCGGGCAAGCGCAAAGCCGCGATATTAGTGATCACGGAATCGGTGTTTTCGATGGATGGCGACCGGGCGCCGCTCCTGGAAATGGTTCAGCTCAAGGAAAAGTACGGGGCCTGGCTCATGGTAGATGAAGCGCATGCCACGGGCATGCTGGGGCAGAACGGACGCGGACTTATTGACGCCCTCGGCCTGAGCCAGCGCGTTGAGATCCAAATGGGTACGCTCGGCAAAGCGCTCGGCGCCAGCGGAGGCTATATCTGTGGCAGCCGCGCGTTGATTGATTTTCTGGTCAATCGCGCCAGAAGTTTTATTTTCAGCACCGCGCCGGTTCCCGCAGCCGCCGCAGCCGCGGCCGCCGCAATTCAAGTGGCGCAATCGGCCGAAGGCGAAACCCGCCGGCAACAACTTTTTAGCCGGATCACTGAATGGAAGGTGCAATTAAAAACAAACCACGTGAATCCGGGTGCGGCCATCATTCCGCTATTGATCGGAGAGGAAGATGCAGCGCTCGCCGCTGCGAAAACGTTGCGCGACCAGGATATATTCGTGCCCGCCATCCGTTATCCCACGGTGGCAAGGGGCGCAGCGCGACTCCGCATTACCCTCACCGCCGGGCACACGGCCGCCGACGTGGCCGCGTTAATCACGGCGGTGAAAACCCTGAATTTAACCACCTAAACCCGGGTTGCCATGCACCCAATTGCTAAATTAGATCACGCGCACGTCTGGCATCCGTTCACGCAAATGCGCGACTGGCTGCAACACGAGCCAATTGTCATCGTCGAAGGCAAAGGCGCGATTTTGCAGGACGCGAAAGGCAGGGAGTACCTCGATGCCAATTCATCCATTTGGACCAATTTGCACGGGCACCGGTACCCCAAAATCAACCAGGCCATTCAGCGGCAGCTCAAAAAAATCGCCCACAGTTCCGCGCTAGGCCTGGCGAACGAGCCCGCCAGCTTGCTGGCCGCCCAATTGATACAGGCTGCCGACGTTGGATCTAGGACACACGCTACCCAGGCGGCACACGCAAAAGGATTCCTACCCAGGGCCAGCAGCGAAAACCCGAAATTGGAGAAGGTGTTTTTCAGTGATGATGGCTCAACCGCCCTGGAAGTAGCCCTGAAGCTGGCCTATCAAGTGACGTTACGCCAGCGCGGCAAACAGCCGGCCAGTAAATCCGCGCGCGGCCCGCAACCTAAATTTATCACCCTCGACGGGGCATACCATGGCGATACCATCGGCGCGGTTTCACTCGGACACATTGATTTGTTTCATCAAGCTTATGGCGGCTTGCTATTTGCAAGCGACAAAGCCATGGCCCCCTATTGTTATCGCTGCCCGTTTAATCGGGCCAAACCGGAACGGGCCGACGCCCGAACATACCGGCAGTGCCATGGGGAATGCATTGATACGGTGGAACGTCAATTTTCCAAACAAAAGAAAACGGGCAATCCCTACGCAGGCTTCGTTTTTGAACCGCTCATGCAGGGCGCTGCCGGGATGATTCCCCAGCCCGGCGGCTGGCTGAGGCAGGTCACGGAGATCGCGCGCAGTCATGGTGCCTTGCTCATTGCGGACGAGGTGATGACCGGCTTTGGTCGCACCGGGGTGACCTGTCAGGTGCCGGACCAGATCCTGGGCGAAGTTTCCCGCCAGCCGGCTGCGGTAAAATTATTTGCGACTGCGCGCATCGGTCTGGTCCCGGACTTTCTCTGCCTGGCGAAAGGCTTGACCGGCGGTTATCTGCCGATGGCAGCCACCTTAACGACGAAAGCCATCTTTGACAGGTTCCTCGGCAAATATGAGGAGTTTAAGACCTTTTTCCATGGCCACAGTTTCACCGGCAACCAACTGGGGGCAGCCGCATCGCTGGCCAGTCTGGAGATTTTGCAAACGTCAAAAAGCGCACAAAACCGCACGCAATTGCAAAGCAGCCTGAAGCAGGCATTGCCCGCCCTTTGGGCTCTGCCCAATGTGGGAGACATCCGGCAGGTCGGCCTGGTGGCCGGAATTGAACTGGTTAAAAACTGGCGCACGCGTGCGCCATTTGCCTGGCGGGAGCGCGCGGGCATACGAGTTTGTGAGGCGATGGCCAGGCGGGGCGTATTGACCCGCCCCGTGGGTAACGTGGTGGTTCTCATGCCGCCCTATTGCACCACCCACGGGCAACTGCAAACCATGGTGAACGCGCTGCAAGAATCGGTGGCAGAGGTGTTTAATGCAAAATAGAAAAGCTTTTGCGGTTCGCATATTGCTTGAAGATAACCTCCGGCAATTTTACATTGAATGGCAAGCGTGGCAAAATTTGGCATCGTTGCTGGCATCCGCTCCGATATCATGGCTTGCTTTTAGGGAAATCAGGCTCAATTTTAAGATAACAATTTAATCTATCAGTTTCCAGAATGGCTGCAAAATCCAAGGTCAATAAGTCGAGAAACCTGATCGTGCTGGGGTTGCTCGTCGCCTTGGCTTTTGCCGTCGCATTTACGTTATTGGGCAAGTTCATCGTGAAGGAGGTCAGGCTGGAATCCCGTTGGCAAGCAAAATACGGGGTAATGTGGAAAACGCAGTTTGAAAAATATCACGGATCTTTGACGCGCGCTCATGCCAAAATTGCAGTGGCCATGTGGGGGATGGCGGCCATGTCTTTCGTTATGTTTTGGATTTGCCGACAGGTCATCCGGAGCGGAAAGCACAAACGAATCAAACATTACAATTTGACCAGTTGGGTAGCCCCCAAGCCCGCAGTGCCTGATAAAAATCTTCCGGCACCTTCGCCCGCAGAACAGGAGAGGGCCGATTAAATCGGTTGATTCCCGGGTTGACCGAGCCAAAGTAGAATTTTCATAGCTTCCCAAAACGCAAATCGCAATCCGGGTAACCCGAGCCGCAGAGTGGCAGCGGCAAGTTCTATTGTAGTGGAGAGCGGCGGTTGCAAGGTGGTCCAGGCAGCGTCGGCATAAGTCAACGGAACCGTTGGCAGATGACTGAGCCGGGTGGCCCGTTGCCTCACTTTTGATGGTAGAAACATTGACCTGCGGGCGATGGCCGGTCAAATTTGCGCGCATAAGTTCATCATGAACCAAGATATGCCTGCGCCGGGAAACGAAGCCAATGGCTTGGAAACCACGCGCGAATCCATGCGGCGAGAATTAACCCGAGCCAACACCGCGGTTGGGATCATTCTAGGCGTGGTGCTGGGGTTGGCGGTTGCGGTGGTGATCGCCGGCTTGCATGCCGCCCGGAATTTTGCGCGCGCTGAAAGTGCGGAGGCTGCCAGCAAAGAGCGACTCTGGAACGCCTATGTGGCTCAAGCCCGGGCGGTAAGATTGATTCCTGAAGCGGGCCGGCGGGACAAAATTTTAAACATTGTCAGCAATGCAGCCGCCCTCGAAATAAACGCCGCCCTTTGTTCCGAGGCTGTGGCGACGCTGGCCTTGCCGGACATTGAAATAGAGCAACCCCTCCGCCCCATTCCAGCCGGCATTGAGCAAGTGGAGATAGACAGCAAGCTGGAACATTATGCCTACGGCAATGCCACCGGCGAAGTGCTGGTGTGCAGCATCCAGGACAACTCCAACCGCCTTTACCTGAAAGCGCAGTCCCTGGGGCCGGGCACCCGATTGCCGGTTCGCAGCGTGGTGTTTAGTCCGGATGGCTCGAAATTAGCCGTGCGTTTTTCCGGTGGTGCCATGGTGCTGTGGGATCTCGCTACGCAAACGCCTCTGCTCACCTCCGGTCTGGAGGCGACGAATTTCCCGGTGGCGGGCATGACCTTCTGGCCGGAGGCAGACAAATTCAGTTTTGGCGACGCCGACGCACAAGGTCAAATCACCCTTGTTGACCTGGCGGCAAAGAAAAAAATCAGCAGTGCCATCCATGCCGGCACCCGGCCATTCCGCTTTTGCCCGGGAACCATGACGGTGGCGATAGCCACCGACAGCCATGTGGAATTATGTGACTATCCTGACGAAAAGCCGCGGCAAATTCTGGAAATGCCGACGCGCATTTACGCGCTGGCCTGGTCACCGGACGGTGGAAGACTGGCGGCAGCCACGGAGGATGGCGATATATACTTATGGGACAAAACCAGCGGCAGCCAGCGGGTTTTTCGCGGGCACAGCGAGCCCTGTGTGCGGCTGACGTTCAGCCCGGACGGATCTTTACTGGCCTCGGGTTCACGCGACGGCACAACGCGATTCTGGGACGTGATGCAAGGCCAGACGCTGGTGGTAGCAACCGCGGGTCTGGCCAGCGTTTTTTCGCCGGACGGGCGGCGCGTCGGCTTCTGGAAACCATCCGAGGGCTATGGCATCTGGCGGCTCGTAAATCCGGAAAGCTACACCCTCCTCGCCTGCCCCAAAAGCGCCGGGGCCTTTCTTTCGGTGGACCTCTCACCCAGTGGTCGCTGGTGCATTGCCACGCAAAGCAAGGGCGTCCGCATCTGGGATTTAAAGAACCAGGTGAGCGAAACTTTTATTCCGGGCACAGATCTGCAATCGGCCCGCATCACGCCGGATGAGACGGCTTTATACGTGTGCCGCGCCCAGATGCTGGAGCGCTGGCCATTTCCAACGACAGCCAACGGCGTTACAATTGACCCGTCCAGCAAACAGATAGTGCCCCTGCCGGACGGTAAGGGCGCGCGAGGAATTGCGCTGAGCCTCGACGGCAAAAGCGCCCTGGTGGAATTAAGTGATATGCGATTTCTGGTGATGGATCTGGCCACGAACACGCCCCCGGTGTTTTTGGCCGGGCATTCCCGGCAGATCAGCCTGCGAACCCCCGGCAGCCCGACCGGAGCGGGGCGTTTTGCGATCAGCCCGGATGGCCGCTGGGCCGCCACCGGTTTCGGGGTGGGCCCGGAAGATCACCCGATGGTGTGGGACACCCGGACGGGGCAACTGCTAGCCACCCTGCCTTTTCGCAGCGCCGTGGTGGCCTTCAGCCCCGACGGCCAGCGGCTGGGTTCAGCCGGCACCGCCACCTTCGCCATCTGGTCAACCGGAGACTGGCACCTGTTAAACAGTTTCAATCGCGATGAAGCCGGGGTTTCCCACGGCTCATTGGGATTCATCCGCGACAGCGACGAGATCGCGGTAACCCGCACCCGCCAGTTTGCGCAACTGCGGGACGCGCTAACGGATTCGGCTTATACCGACCTGATTGCCCCGCAACTTCAGAGCGTCAACAGCTTGCGCCTATCCCTTGATGGCAGCGTCATGGTGACGGCCAGCGCAACGGATAAATTGCAGGTCTGGCATCTGGACGGATTGCGCAAGCAATTGGCAACGCTGGGTTTGGACTGGCGCACCCAAAAGCCGAACAAACTCACCCCCGTCCGCGCGCAACCGCAGCGCACCGCAACGGTTCAAATGACGCTGATCTTTAGCCTGGCAGGCTTTTTTCTTGCGGCCCTGCTAGCGCTGGCCAGCCTGCGCCGGCATCGCGCGGCCATCGCCGCCTATCTGGCAGCGGAAACCAAGGCGGCGGTGCGCAATCGCGAATTGGAAATCGCGAAAGTAGAACTGTTACATGGCCAAAAAATGCAGGCGATCGGCTCGCTGGCCACCGGCACCGCGCATGATTTTAACAATTTGCTCTCGGTCATCCGGATGTCGAACAAACTCATCGGGCGCGAAACGAAAGGGAACGCCGCAGTGCAGGAGAATGTGGAGGACATCGAACAGGCCGTTCTCCAGGGAAAAAGCGTGGTCAGCTCCATGCTGGGATACGCCCGCAACGAAGTGGAAATGGCCGGCCCAACCGATGTCAAGCGCGTGGTGGAAGATACGGTATCCTTGCTGAGCAAAGAATTTTTAAGCGGGATTACGTTGACCCTGGAATTGGATAGCGACCTGCCAAAAGTCAAGGTCAGCCGCGGTCGCCTGGAGCAGGTATTATTGAACCTGGTCGTGAATGCTTCCGAAGCAATGCAGGGCTGTGGCAAGCTAAAGATCACCCTGCACCGGCGAGACATCATGTCATTAAAACTCTATGCCTTGCGACCCACCGCCGCAAAAAATTATCTGGAAATAGCCATATTTGATAGCGGCCCGGGTATCACGCCGGAAAACCAACTGCGCTTGTTTGAACCGTTTTTCACCACGAAACGCTCC
>CAISVF010000459.1 GCA_903888765.1 uncultured Verrucomicrobia subdivision 3 bacterium
CAAAAGCTGTCCTCCCGCGCCCGAAGTCGGACAAGGCGGTAGCCACTCAATTTGCCGCTCAAGCCAAGCCGCTTATGATGGCCTTAAACATTCCCACCTACATCAATTTGTACGGATACGGCTACCGCAACGTTTACGAACTTTATGAACTGGTCAAAGTGAACGATCCCAGAATTACATTTGAAGGAACTATGGTAGTGCAGAAACCCGCCTCTTCCGTGCCCTGGATTGCAAAGTGACTTGTCAAAGATATAAAAATCGGCACCGGGAATCCAAGTGGGTTCAGCCAGTCGCCGGAGCCGCCGTTGGCGGACTCAGTTCCGCTATGGTGCTTCACGCCGGCCATGAGTCGGCGGCAGTTTAACTACTTTAGGCGCATATGACCCGCACCGCAGCTCTACTAACTTTGGCCCAGGCTGCTGTGGTGATTTGTGGCTTTTTCGGGTTATCCATTATTTTGAGGCATCTTGGTTATCCTGGTGAGCCACATCAAGCCGGATCGAATTTTGTCATTTATCATTGGAGCGTTCTCACTTTGTTTTTGCGGCGTTTTGGTATGCTATTGCTACTAGTCCCGGTGGCATGGGGAGCCGTGGCAGCGTTATCTAATCGGCGGGGACAATTCATTTTATCCCATGAATGGTGGTTGTTTGTGGGCACGGCGTTACCATTCTTGTTGCTCATGACATTTTTTTATGCGGTTTTTCATCCTTGCGTCGCCGTTCCAAATTAACGATGTGCCAACCAAGCCTCGTCAGAGCTACCCAGAATACTATTTAACCCTCACCTCACCCGCTTCAAACGCCCGCTAGGCTTCAACGGAACGGATACACAGGTAGGCGAACAGCCCCAGTCCCGGCAGTAGGCAGGCCTGTCACATCCACGCCGCCGACCACATCAGACCAGACAAGGTAGCAGTCAGACGCTCCGCGCTATCGACTGCACCCATCCGCGCCACGCCCGTGTCGTCTGCATCATCGGCTGCGTTGCGGGCGTAGCCTGGTTGGGCGTGGCTGGGTTGATGTCCTATCACGACCGCCATATCCTATTTTCCAGCGGCGGCGTTTTGCCAGCCATGATTGTCATTGGCACGCTTTGGCTAATGCTCCGGTCGCGTCCTGGTAGGAAAACCCCTCCTTAAAAACGCCCTTGTTGAGTGAAATGTTTATTACCTTGAGGCGCTTGCAAAACCGTAGGCGACGATGTGCGGAGAATCCAAGCCTCAAAAAGCAGCCGCATGAGGTCAATGAACTCGCTCTGCAGTTGTGCAAGGTAGCAGGGCGCGTCACTCTGTGCGCGCCGTCTTAGCTTGCAACCTGCCTCGGCGAGCGTGGAGTGACGCGCCCTGTCTTTGCCGTTCATTGGCAGTCGCTAACCCGGCTTTAATTTGAGCCTCGTCACCTCGGCTCCTACCGGGTTTTAAAAAATTGGCTCATTATGTCCGAAATCGAACTGATGTTCTGACGTCGTCGCCTCGCGGAGTTCAGGTTAGAACCAAGACGCAGGGATGTTTGTTTAACCTAGAAACTGCAGTGGAACCACGAATGGACACAGATGGACACGGATAATAAAGGCATTGGAAGTGGCTCCGCTTCACCCAATGGGGGAACGATCTGAAATCCATTTTCATTCCTGTCCATCGGTGTCCATCCGTGGTTTTTCAAATCCAATTGCGGAGGTTAGCATCAATTGTGGCTAAGCGGCGGCGTAAGTCTTGGACATGATGCAAGCTGCCCAACCGAGAAAAAAACACTTACCACAATCGCAAACCCAAGCACCCACAGTGTTGGCACCAGCACATTGTCCGTTGCGCCCCAGCTGGGCGCGGCGCATTCGATGGCCGGTTCAACAAACAGTGGCGAAGTTATCGCCAAGGCGGCTAAGGTCCATACTCTCGCTGCTGCCGTGGGCCAACGACGCACCTTCATCCTTCGCTCGGCAAGAATTAGCAGTGGTTGAAAAATGAAGAAAGCCCCGCATATCAGGGAAATCTTCCAGCGCACTAACGCGAGGTAGGCTAAAAGCACATGCGCCACCGCGCTGGCAAAAAAGGCCATAAACAAGGCCAGGACAATTCCCCGTCGCGCGAGTGGCGCAAAGAAAAGTGGACGGAAGTACAGTGCCGAAGCAGCGACATTCCAACGATTGGTCCAAAACTCACTTACCGAAGTTGCCAGAAACGGCGATCGCATCAAGGCTGGCGCATGGAGACCCAGCAAGGCCGTAAGCAAGTCGTGACTGGTCGTGGCCATTTCGGCAAAAGCAAAAATCATAATCCCTCCCGCC
>CAISVF010000460.1 GCA_903888765.1 uncultured Verrucomicrobia subdivision 3 bacterium
ATCCGCTCAATTTTATCCGGTGGAATCCCCGGCCCGTCATCAGCAACGGAAATCTCCACCGTACTATCCCGCCGGCAGTTTGCCGTCACTGTCACCTGGCCCTCCGCGCCCAGTGCTTCGCGCGCGTTTTGCAGCAAATTAACCAATATTTCAGACAGGTGATTGCGTTGCATGAATAAGGGCGGAAATTGGGCCCCGATTTTTTTTTGCACTTGAATCCGGGTCGGTACAGCCGGTGGAAATACCTTCGCAATAGCGCGGTCGAGCTTTTCAATAATATCGAGTTTTTCCACATGACCCTCACTCAATTGGGCGTAGCCCATAACCTGGGTGATAACGCGATCCGCATGAGCCACCTCTTCCTGAATGATTTCAATCTGGGCGACGGCAGAAGGATTTTTATCGCGCAGGCTCCGCTGCAGTGAGTATGCGGCATTACTGATCACCGCCAGCGGATTTTTGATTTGATGCGCGAACTCGGCAGCCACGCGGCCAGCGGAGCGCAACTGGTTTTCGCGCGCGGCAAACTCTCCCGCCTCAAAAACAGCCACCCGCTGTCGTTCCAGAAGCACCTGCGCGCCATAGCAGCAGATCGTCAGCAACCACAGCACCGATACGCGCAGCAAAAACGGTTCGGTCAAGCCTTCTTCCGAAGTGCTGGGTATGTCTGAGTATTCCGCATCTGTGATTTTGTGAGGTCTTATGGGAATTTCGCCAGTGACCCGCGGGTTCTGGTTAGTAGCCCGACCGGCAGCCGACTTGCTAGGTCCGGGTACGGCAATCATGGCGGTTTGGTCGCCGCCCAGTTCAGTGGTCAGCAGCCCCGCACCTAAAAAGAAAAGGCTCAGCACAAGGTTGAGCACAATCTGCGGCATTGCGAGCGGAATGCTCAAGGCATTCAGCACGATCAACGCCGGAAAAACCCAGAAAACTATGCTGTCAAAGCCGCCCGTAACCACGGTCATCCCCGCCAGAAAAAGACCATCGAGCAAGCCTAGCGTAAAGGCCAACCATTGGAATAACCCCGGCGGCAGCCGGCGCCAGGAGATAAACAGCAGCGCTCCGATGAAATTACAGACCAGATATACCAGGAAATATTTCTGTAGCATTTCGAGCACCACCGACCGCGTGGTCGGCCCCTCGAACCAGCCAGAATAAAACAGGTAATAAAGCACCACCAGAAAAACCCCCGCTTTGGATGGCAGCACCACATCGCGCTGCATCGTAACCACCCGCTCCGCCTGTCGCGACGGCTCCGGTCGGGCGGTTATCAACAATTTCGGCAGCTTGTTAAATAATTGCAAATCCTTCCAATTCATGGCTGATAAACCGCGCCTGGCGGCGCGGCATTTTCGGGCTCAGAGTCGCATAACCCGATCCACAATTTTTTCCACCGGCCACATCCGGCCCACTCCTTCATAGCCGCACGCCAGCAAACCCTCGTCCGGACCAATAATTTCCGCACCGCGAGCCATCAGCGTTTTGACATTTGCCTGAGTGGCGACATGCTGCCACATTTTTCCATTCATCGCCGGGGCCAGCAAAAGTTTTGCCCGGGAATTCAGCGCCAGCGCGATACAGGTCAGCGCATCATCCGCCAGTCCTTGCGCCAGCTTAGCCATAATATTTGCCGTTGCGGGAGCAATGAGCAAAACATCGGCTGCGTCCGCCAGTTCGATATGCGCGGGTTTCCACCCCTCGTCCTCGTCATAAAGACTGGTCACGACCGGGTTGCGCGTCAGGGTCTTAAATGGCAGCGGAGTGATAAACTGCTGGGCATCAGCCGTCATGACCACTCTCACCTGGCAGTTTTGCTTTGTCAGCAGGCTGGCCAGATCCGCTGCCTTATGTGCCGCTATCGATCCGGTCACACCCAGAATAATCTTTTTGGGAACACTCATGGCTTCAATCTGGACTGAAATCCGTAATCCACAATCTGAAATAGCTGGTTAAAACTCCGGTGCCGCCGAGCGCGAGCTGCGTAATTTTTCCGCCTCAATAATTGCCAGAGTTCGACGCAAATCCTCTTGTTTGCTGCCGCTGACCAGCAGGTAGTCGAAATTTTTCCACTGGGCCAACTCCTGTTTTGCCACGGCCAGCCGCTTTTGAATCACCGGTTCCGCATCAGCACCGCGATTTTTCAGGCGCTGTTCTAACACCATCACTGATGGTGCCGTCAGGAATATCGTCACCAGCGCCCGTCTCAATTCCGGTTCGCTTTCCGCCTGTTCACGAATGGTCGCCGCACCCTGTACGTCCACATTCAACATCACATCCCTGCCCTCGCGAAGCTTGGTCAGAAGCTCTGATTTCAAAATGCCGTAACTGTTACCATAGACGGTGGCGTTTTCGATAAAATTCCCCGCCTGCAGCCGCTTGAGAAAATCTGCCGCGGTGAAAAAGTGGTAATCCACCCCGTCCCGTTCGCCCGGACGTGGCGCACGCGTCGTACAAGTGATCGCTCGGGTCATGTGCGGCTGCGCTTCCAGCAGCATCTGGCAGAGCGTCGTCTTGCCCGCGCCTGAAGGCGCGGAAATCAGAATAAGCAGGGGCGATTTGGACTTTGCAATATTCATCCTTCACTCCACATTCATGGCCTGTTCGCGGAATTTTTCCAGCTCCGCTTTAAGCGTCACCACTTCGCGCGAAATCACCGCGTCATTCGCCTTTGAGCCAATGGTATTGATCTCGCGGTTCATTTCCTGGGCCAGAAAATCCAGCGTCCGCCCGACCGGCTCCTTCGCTTTCCGGCAATCTTCGAATTGTGTGAAATGACTTTGCAACCGGGTGAGTTCCTCGGATATGTCGGAGCGATCCGCAAACAAAACCACTTCCCTGAGCAAACGGTCGTCGTCCGGGGCAATATTTTCCAGGCCAGCCCCGCGAATGCGTTCCAAGAGGTTCTGCCGGTAATTCTCCGCTGTGGTCGGTGCCTGCTGTTGGATTTTCCCGACCGCCGCCTGCATAACTTTAATGCGCGAAATCAAATCCTTCGCCAGGTGCGCCCCCTCGCGTTCCCGCATTTTCACCAGCGCCGCCAGCGCTTGGTTCAGTGCCTTTTCCACCGCCGGCCATAAGTCCTCCGTGCCAGCGAGTTCTTCATCCGTCTGGAACACGCCGGGGGCGCGTAGCACTTGATCCAACGAAACCTCGCCCGATAACTTTAATTGTCTGGCCAGCCGCGCAAATTCAGCGGCATAGGCTTTGGCGAGGGGCTCGTTGATATGCTTGCGAACGGA
>CAISVF010000461.1 GCA_903888765.1 uncultured Verrucomicrobia subdivision 3 bacterium
ACGAACTCAGAAACAGCGGGTAAAGATGGCCGTTTTTGCCAAAGGCATCGGACGCACCCCGGTAACAATTTGGCGCTGGCAGAAACTTGGGTGGCTTGATGCATCCGTCAACATCGCTGGCAAGCCATATCTCACCCGGGAGGCAATCTGCAAATTTAACACCCGTGCCGCCGCTGGCGAATTTGCAAAAGCCCCCCATGTAACCAAATGCAAAAAGGGTAAAGTATGAGTAAACGCCGCTTCATGCGATGGAGCAAGGCAAGCGCCTCCACTAAATCCAGGATTGACCGAATTGTTCGCGGAGCGCGCCGGCCCCGAAGGTCACGCCAGCGCCTCGAAGCAATGCTGCCATGAGCCACACCGCCAACCTATTTGCGTGCTCCAGCTGTGAGGAAGGTTTCTGGAGCCGGGAATCGTCTCCTCGTTGCCCACAATGCCGACGGAAGGGGGCACCGGAGATTGCCATGGTGAAGCGATGCACCAGCGCTTCGCTGGACGCTGCCGTGCCGCCTCCTCGTCATTCGTGCTCCACCCGTCCAAAGATGCCGCCAGAGGACATTGCGGCCGGTTTGAGGGCCATCCGTGAGGCTTTGCCCCCAAAAAAATCAAAGGAATCTCTTTCCACATTATGAAAAGCAGCGTTGGACGACACTACCACCAAGGGACATGAGCGTTTTTTTAACAGAAAAACTCGGCCAAGAAAAAAAATTGTGCGCGAAATGCAGCCAGCTTCTCGACATTGCAGAATTTTATTCTGCCAAACGAACGGACTGTAAGCCATGTATGATCGCCTATTCCAAGCGGCGATATGCAGCGAATAGGGCCCTTATCGCCGCTCAGCGTTTACACCGCAAGAAGACTAACAGAGCAGCCCATAACGCTGCGCGGCGGGCTTATTACAAGCGCCGGAGGCATCGGAACCAACTACCATTGCCAAACCGTTGCCAATCTGCCCGCACATCTCAAATAACACCGTAAAAAAGTAAAACTGAAAATTATGACCAAAATCAAAAATCAATACGGCCCGAACGAGGCCGACATACAAACCCCGATTGAAAGCCTTGGCTATGCCGATGCGCTTGCCATGCTGCGTCGGGTTCAAAATCTTCCCAAGCGTGAAGACGTGCTCGCCTTCGAACGGAAGTTGGTTTCCCGCATCGCCCAGCTTGGAAACTCCGGCGTCCAGCCTGAGGCGAAGATCCTTGGTGCACGTCACGCCGCCAACATGGAAACGATTCGCCGGCATCCCGGCATATCGGTAGCAATCGGAAATTTGAAGGCCAAAATGCAATCGTTGGCACAGCTTCAAACCACGCTTAAAGAGGCTGGCATGATGCCTGGCAGCGCCAAGGCATTGATAGAAAAGTTGGAGTCTCAAATCGGCTCGTCAACCAGCATCACCGAGGTTACGGAGTTATCGGCGCGCAAGTCCCGGCTGCGTGAAATCGTTGACGTGGTGATTGACTCACAGGGGAGAACTCACATCACGGAAAATCCGAATGTGACGGCTTCTGCGGTTCGTCAGGTCAACCTTGCCATTGCCGATATTGTACCAGACGTGAAAGTTTTGGAGCTTGTCATCGAGATGGAACTCAACGACCAAGAGAATGCGCTGAAGCAGCAGGAAACGGACTTCTTCGCCTGTTATGGAATGCCGTGGGAAGCCACTCAGGTTTCAAAATCAGTCCGCACGACCCGCGAACACATTGCCAGCATCATGGGCGGGTTTCACCGTGCGGTTGCTGTCCAAGCGAAGGGAGCACCCGGAAACCCTGTCGGATTGCATATGAGCCAGTTTGACGAGCTTTTCAATTAATCAAATTTGCCCTGCGGTTATTTTTTCGTGTCATCGTTACAAAGTTGTCACGCTGTTCGTGACGATACAGGCATAAAAAACCGCAGGGCAATTCAGTTATCACTCGACATCACCCAACCATGAATCGCTTTGCCAACATGCTGGAAACTGTGCCGGTTCCGTGTCGTATATTCGGCACGGTTCTGCGCCCGTTTAGCCTTGGTCACCACCTACTGTTCACGCGGATGGGCCTGCCCTACGCGAACAATCCACAGGCGGCGGCATACGCAGACAAATTCATGCAGGCGGTTTTCATCTGCGCTCATAGTTACGAGGACAACCTCGAAGGCCAGCTTGACGGGACATGGGCGGTAATGTGTGAGGCATGGATGCAGCGGGTTAAGGATACAAATCCAGACTACGCCGCCGCAGGCGTGTTATTTCAGGCTCACTTAGTTGAAGGCTATCGCATGGCCCCGGTATGGCAGCACGCCAAAACATCGGCAATATCCTTGTCGTCCCCGTGGGAAGAATTGATTCGGGTACGGCTCGTCAATTCTGGTTTTACGTTGTCAGAGGTGATGAACGGATATTTGCCCGCGCTCTGGTATGACTACTTCACGGTGATGGAGTTGGAAATGTTGGCGCATTGCACGGATGCAAATTCTTGGAAAAAGATTTTCTATACGATCGAAGATGCGATTGAAGATGAGAAGGCAAAGGGGGCAGCATGAACGAATTGGTAGTAGATATTGGCGGCAGCTTACGAGGTTTTCAGCAGGCCACCGATGAGGCTGTAGGCATCGCCGTTAGTGCGGCAGCACAGATGGAAGAGCGTCAAAAGAAAGTCAATATTCAATCGACTGATAACTATGTCAGCTTCTGGCAACAGGCTATTGACAAGCGGGAAGCTGCGGACATGGCTGCGCATGAGAAGCGCCAAGCGCGGATGAAGGAAGAGCTTGAAAGCTATACCATCACCCAACAGGAAATGCTGCACGGTAGCGGGGGCTATGGCTGGCGAAATGACGACACCGCCAAGCTTGCGGGCGGTGCGGGCGGGTTTGCTGGCGTTTCCGCACATGGCGCCCGAATGGGCGGATTGATTGCCGGCCAGGCAGCAATGGAGCTGGAAGGCGGCGGCACCATGAAAGAGGTGACGCACGGTGCAATGATGATTGCCGGGGGGCTTGGCGTTGAAAAGTTCGTCACCTCATTGATGGAGGGCAAGGTTGAGGGTCTGCGACGGCTTCCGTCTGAGATCATGCATGTGATCAAAGGGTTTAGAACCTGGGGAATGTGGATAGCCAAGGGCACGCTGATTCTGTCGGCCATCGCTGGCATATACGAGACCATCAAGGCTGGCGTCATATACCACGGGATAGGCACGGCCAAGGCCGCTGCGGAAAAATCTGGCAACGCTCAAAATGCGGAGTTAGATCAGGACGGACAACGGCTGCGCGGCATCATTGACGCCCGAGAAAAGTCCGGCGCACTGAGCAGACAGGAAGCCGAACACCTCCGCAGCCAGTTGGACACGCACACCGGCATTCTGGCGGTGATGAAGCAGATGGTTGCTTTGCAGTCAGAAGCATTTGTCAAAGATCAACAGGCAACGGCTCACCGCGCATCATTGGCCGAGTTGGCCAAATATCAGCGGCAAGAAATGGAAACCGAAGTGAGCGCGGAAAATCGGCTGTTGATGCTGATGCAAGACGAGGGCGGTATAAAAAAAGAAATCCAAGCGGCCGAGTCGGCCCACGACGAGGAAACATTTTTGGCGAAGTCCCGCGAATTGTTGAAAACTCAACACGAGATATTTGAAACAAAAAAGGACGTGAAGCGCGAATACGACCAGCAGCATAAACCAGCGAAAGAAGGCGCTGCCCAGCACCTGTCCCAACACGTTGACGCCGCCTCGAGCGCGGGCCTGTTCCAATCGCTCTCCGCTGCCACGAACAATCCGGTCTTGGAAGTGGCAAGGCAGCAGCTTCACCATTTGGAGACGATTGCCCACAATACCGGCAAACATTCTTTCGACCCTCACGCCGCATAAATGTAGATGGGACTGCGGTTGCCGGTTTGGTTGGCGAAATCAACTGCGGTTAAACCGCAGTTGGAGGTTCCGTTGGTTGGCTCAACTGCGGTTTCAATACGATTTCAGTCCTTCTAATCAATTAAAGAAGTGCCAATTTGTGGCAATTCTGTCACCAGCATTTCAAAACATTCGAAATCCAACATCTGCACGTCTGAGCGCTGCTCAGAAGTGCTGTTTTTGAATTATTTTGGCAAGCCTGCGGTATGCTGAAAAAATATTGGCGTCATCGTTCAAGCGATGACCGGCAATGTTTCGGGCACAACCAACCGCGATGCCGTTTAAGAAAAGCAGAATTGCCAATGGTTTGCGATACGGCCGGGGGTGGTACCCTTTTCGGACAAGGCTTGAATCTTCGCTGGCCACTGGCTTTTAAAATGCAATAGGCACATGAAAAATAAATCAACGCAATCCAAGATTGGAAACGTTCAATCCAGTCAGGTGCATACCACCGCAGCAACCGCGGCCCCGACCATTGACACGCTCCTGGCTACCATCACGCGCATATTTGGCTATGACGAATTCGAATATGCCGGCATCGGTTATACTGAAGGAAAGCTGGTCGAGTTCGCCGTTGAAACGTCCAAAGACACGCCGACTTTGATCACAAAGGAAATCACCATCGAAAAGACAGCTCAATGGCTGGCAAAGAATATTGCCGAGGACATCCGCTCTGCCGGCGCGCGTTGCATGCAGATGAGCGATGAGGGCTTGCTCATCTGGGCTCGTCATTTGGCAACAAACATATCAATCACCCGTTAAAATGAAAAAGTCCCAACGCAGACAAAATGGGCAGCACATGCGGCCTGTGGGTGGAACAAGCAAAATAAACGCGAAACTGGAAAAACTTGTTGTCGGGCTATCACCGGAAGAAAAACTCAGGCTGGCGGATGACGTTGAGCGCCAGATTTTAATTTTGCGGTGCCAGGCTTGCGCACACTGCCGGAAGCCACAGCCTGAAATCCACTGCCCCCGGCTGGCGCTGAATTGACCTGACTCAGATCCGATCCAACCCGCTCCATCATTGGGGCGGGTTTTTCATTTCCCACACAGCCGCCACAGCCATCATTCCCGTGCCCCCACGCCCCGCCACAGCGATCAAGGCGCGCAATCCGCATGAACCCCGAACCGCGACAGGCGCGGCTTAAATTAAGCCGCTGCCGATTTATTGCCAATTATTGCCCCCACATCCCGTATATTTTTTCATCTTGATTCATCTTAATTCCCTTGGCATAATTCAAAAAGCCGTTGAATTTGCAGGAAATCGTTGATTTTCTAGGGAAAACTGACGATGTGCAAAACAAGTTCAAATCTCCCCGCCCCGACCATTTTTTAAATGGGTTTTTCGATTCTGCTTTCAGTTTCCACCCAATTTCCAGCACTGTTTTGAGCGAAATTGCCTGCAATTGAACAAAAAATCACAAAGTAGCCGGGCTGTCGCCATTGGCTCTTTTTGCTGATGGCATGAAAAATCATGTTTTGGAAACCCGACCCGATATTTTGGATTTTGGCTGGAGGTTCATTTTTTAGTCCGTAATCGGGGCATTGCGGCACAGACCGCTGCCCGAAGAATTCCAAGCTCGTGGGAAGGCTAGCCGTGGCCGACGGAGGAGGATCTAGCGACTGGCAAAATTATTTTGAACAGATGGACTGCAGACCGGTCTTATTATCGTTAGGTTTGTATTCATTCATAGGTTGGGTAGGTGGGTTTAGATAAAAGAGTCTGGCTTAAGGGTTTGGCCAGACTCTTTTTTTATTTTGCTGCGCCAGCAAGTGGGATGAGCGTTGCGCCAGAACGATTTGTTTAGCCGCAGATAGGCGGGATAAACACGGATAAAAGCAGCTGGCAAAGACCGTTCCTGCCGAGGCAATACCTTGCTCGGGTGCGTCAGGATATTTACCAATACCAGAATCGGTGGGCGAGTGCCGGTGGCGCAACGAATCATTCGCGCACTGGCATGGCAGCGGTTGCCCAGTGCGGGCGGTCGGGCAGGTCAAGCTTGGCCGGCGGTGCTAGCCAAGTGCTCATGGGGGTGCAAATCCGCATGGTCAGAAGCACACTCCAAATGGGTGGAAACGTAAGCTCTCGGCTCCAACCCCGCCTCGATGACGCGCTCGATCTCAGTGGCCTGACGGTGCGCATTGGTCAGGAAAACTCCCTCAGGAAACAAAAGGTGAACCTCGACCCAATGGGCATCGCCGAGATGGCGGTGGCGCAGATGATGAAAGCTCAAACCACGCAACCGGGTTTCGCGATCCAGAATCTCGAGGAGGGTCTTTTGAGCTGCGGCATCAGCCTGATCCATCAGCCCGACGAAGGCCGATTTGATCAACCCCGCCCCAGACCATAGGATATTGCAAGCCATGAGGATGCCGCAAATAGGGTCAAAGGGCAGCCATTTGGTGAGCAGCACCAAGGCCAAACCCGTGAGCACGGCGATGCTGGTCCAGCAATCGGTCAAGGTGTGCTTGCCGTTCGCCTCGAGGATAAGCGAGTGGTTGCGGTGCCCCAGCCACACTAAATACCCGCCCAAAGCGCCATTGACCACGGCTGCCACCACGATGAGCGCAGCCCCGGCTCCGAGGTTATCCAACTGCATGCCGGTCAGCCACTTGTGGATGGCCTCATAAATGATGTAGAGCGCGGCGAGCACAATCATGGCTCCCTCGAACCCGGCCGAGAAAAAAGAAATTTTGGAATGGCCGTCAAGATGATCCTCATCCGGCGGCTGATACGATAAGCGCAGGCTGTAGGTGGC
>CAISVF010000462.1 GCA_903888765.1 uncultured Verrucomicrobia subdivision 3 bacterium
CCATTCCGCCGGCATGGTAAAGCCAAGGTCAGCGGGCGTTTCGGTTTGCTTCTGTATGGGCGTCGTCACGAATAACCAAGGCGAGGATAGCGCTGGAACTCGCACAGGGAAAAGTTTTTTCCAATTCGCTGTCGTCGAGCTGCATCTCATTACGATGGGTAGCCAGTGGCAATTGGGGTTGTGTGGGAAAACGGGATTCCGGCTCAAAAATGACGGCGCAAAAAATATTTTCAAAAATATGAAAATAAATGGTGAAATTTTTTTGCGAATGGACGACATTAGGTACAGATACCCTGATGGTTCGCAAAAGACTCGGTCTTATGAAAACGAGCTTACATGACGTCAGAAGTCCGGTGACTGCAAATGACATCACAGGCTGGGTAAAATTGGTTTTTCTCGCCTGGTGTCTGGTCGCCGCTGGAACTTCTCCTGCCAAACCAATGCCTATTGCTTTGCCCGCTGCTGCTACCGGCGTGGAAATACAAGCTGCCTTGGACGGGCTGCCAGCCACCGGCGGCGAGGTCATTTTGCCGGCGGGAACCTTCGAGGTGAGTGAGCCTATTGTTCTTAGCCGGGACAACCTGACACTGCGGGGCACCGGGGAGAAAACAATTTTGCATCTTGCCGATAATGCCAATTGCCCGGTGGTGATTCTGGGGGAACCGGTCAATGCTCCTTCCCGAACCATCCGGCACCTGCGGGTAGCCGGATTTTTTGTGGACGGGAATCGTGCCCATCAGCAGCGTGAGCTTTGGCGTTTGGCGGGTGAAGGTTCAGAAATCCGCAATAATGGCCTCATCGTGCAGAGCGTGAGCGATTCGGTAGTGGAAAATGTGACGTGCGCCCGTTGTCGTTCGGGCGGGTTGGTAACCACGCTGGGGGTGCAGCGCTTGACTGTGCGGAACTTAACCGCCTTTGACAATGAATTTGACGGTCTGGCGTGTTATCTGACTTCGGATAGCTTGTTCACGGGATTAAATTTGCATAATAATCCATGTGCGGGCATCTCCCTCGATCTTGCTTTTAATCATAACATCATCAGCAATGCCATTCTGGCGGCCAATGACCTTGGCATTTTCATGCGCGCCAGCTGTGAGAATCAATTTTACGACGTCACCATTCGTGACTGCCTGCATCATGGTGTCTTTATGGCTCATGCTGAGGCGCCTCGCACCGAGTGCGCTGATAATGCCTTTACCAATCTGGCCGCCGCCAATTGCGGTGCGGCAGCCTTTCGGGTCAATAATATTACTTGCACCAATAACGTCCTCATTCGTGCGCGATTTGAAGGGAATGTGCATGGCGGAATCTCACAAGTACAGCCTGATCTTCTAACCGTGCGATGATGCCTGACCAAGTTTGCACCGTTTATCGGGGGTAGCTTTTAAAGATTTTCCTGGCGGCACGGAAAACCGCATCCTTTCTGCAATAAAACCTTGTACCCGCAAAAAAATTCGGACAAAGTTGCGCTTCAAAATATAGCCATGTTGCCATTCAAAAATAAAATCCTGTTTGTGGGCTACGGTGCCGTTGCCCAATGCGCCCTGCCGATTCTGGTCAAACATATCCAGACTCCGGTAAAAAACATCACCATCATGGATTTCGAGGATCGCAAGGCGGCCCTTGCTCCGTGGATTAAGCGTGGGGTCAACTTCGTCCGCCAGCGCGTGACGCAGGACAACATGGGGGCGCTGCTTGGCGAATACCTTTCTGCCGGCGACGTGCTGATTGATCTTGCGTGGAACATTGACGCCTGCGAAATCCTCGCGTGGTGTCATGAAAAAGGCGTGCTTTATATCAACACCTCGGTTGAATTGTGGGACCCCTACGAACATTCCATCGGTGCCGCGCCGCAGAAAATGACGCTCTACTGGCGGCACATGAACCTGCGCAAAATGATTTCTAAATGGTCTCAGCCCGGGCCGACGGCGGTCATCGAGCATGGTGCCAATCCGGGCCTGATTTCCCACTTCACCAAGCAGGGCTTGATTGACATTGGCCGTCGTTCGCTCAAGGATAAAAAAATCACCGGCCAGGCGGCGGAAGAGGTTCAGCAGTTGATCGTTGATCAGAAATTTAATGTCCTGGCCCAGAAGCTCGGCGTTAAGGTCATTCATTGCAGCGAACGCGATACCCAAATCACAAAAGTGCCCAAGCAGGTGGACGAATTTGTCAATACCTGGAGCGTCGAGGGTTTCCGCGAGGAAGGCACCACCACCGCTGAAATGGGTTGGGGGACGCATGAGAAAACCTTGCCGCCGAATGCTTGCGAGCACAAGGAGGGCCCACGCAATCAAATCTGCCTTGCGCAGATGGGCATCAACACCTGGGTCAAGACCTGGGTTCCGGATTATTGCATCAACGGCATGGTGGTCCGCCACGGTGAAGCGTTTACCATTTCTGATAAGCTCACCGTTTGGAAAAATGGCAAGGCCGTTTATCGTCCGACGGTTCACTATGCGTATTGTCCTGCGGATGTGGCCATCGCCTCGCTCAACGAACTGCGCGGCTATAATTATCAGCTGCAGCCCAAGGCGCGCATTCTCAACGACGAAGTGGCCAGCGGTTCCGATATTCTCGGTGCGCTGCTGATGGGGCACGGCTACAATTCCTGGTGGATTGGCAGTGATTTGAGTATCGAAGAATCTCGCCGGCTGGTGCCGCATCAAAATGCCACTACCATGCAGGTAGCCATTTCCGTGGTCGCTGCGGTAATGTGGATGATTGAGAATCCGGCCAAAGGTATCTGTGTGCCCGATGAATTGCCGCATGAATACATCTTGAAAATCTCCATGCCCTACCTGGGCAAATGGATTTCCAAGCCTTCCAATTGGACGCCCTTGAAGCATGTTAACAATCCGTTTAAGGGGTATAATAAGCCGGATGTTGATACCAAAGATCCATGGCAGTTTAAGAATTTTCTCATAACTAACTCGGAAAAATAAACCAGCTCCCCCCAAAGAGGCGTTCGATTATTTTGGCGAAAGTCAAATTCAGGCCCGAGCAGAAGAGTAGTTAGCCGCTACGGAAGTTTCTCTTCTCCACCCGAGAGAATGGCCTGACCCTGGAGTTAACGCAGATTGAAGGACGGAGTGGTAGTCACAACTCAGCCTTCCAGGCTTGGTTGGGAAAGCAGTAGTTTGGCGGCGTCATAATCCTCCGGCGTCACTTGTAGCCGAACGTAGCCAAAAGTATTCAATTTGAAAGCGATCGATTGCATCAGAGACTCGTCGGGGATGAAGCTTTCCATCCCGGCAGCCCGAAGTCGGCTGGCAATCAGGTCGGCTTCCACGAGCGTTCGGCAGTTTACCAAGGTGACCCAATCCAATAGGCGTTGTTCTGGGGAGAGCGGCGGAAAAACATAATCCACTCCCGGTAACTCCGGAGTTGGCATTGCCACCGGTTTGGGCGCCGACGGTGGAACAATCAATGACGTGCGGTCTATGGAACATTCCGTCTGGTCATCTGGATACTGAGCGCCGCAATAAGAGCAGGTCTTCATGGTAACCAAAGTTTAAATGAATCATCCATTTCGCTGCCATCAAGGCAAAAATCGGATAAATCCGTATTTGATCGGTTTACGGCAAGACGTGCCCGGGGATGCTGCACTTGGGGGATTCATTCATGCCGCCCAGAGTATAAGATCCACCCTGGGGACAATGTGGCAGTTGGTTCTGAAAAAGATAAGGGGCTATTTCGCCGGGCAAGGGCGTGGCATTGGAAAGTTTGCCTTTTTCCAAAGCCCATTGTTGCTTGGCCGCATCAATCATCCGCAGATTGTTGAGGCAGGCATTTTGTTGCGAAACCGTCTTGGCTTTAACGAAGTTCGGCAGGGCTACTGCCGCCAGGATTGCCGGCACCATGGCGGCAGGAAGCAAGGCCATATTGGCGAAGCTCTGACTGCTGTTGCCAACGGTGAGACATCCTTGAGGAGAATTGGCCCCAACTGAATAGGCGAAAGCGGGTTGGGTTTGAAACAGTGATTGGAATAATTTTGCCTGCATTGCCGAACCATTTTGGTTAAAAGAATGGCGCATAGTTTGTTCCTGTACCTGGTAGATAAGGCGTCCAAAACGTTCGCTCAAGAATGTGAACTGATTCCCTTGATCTGGCACCTGACGTGCCAGCCGCTTGAATTCTTCGGTGTTTTTGAGGCCGGGTGTTTTGCCATTTTTCACCGCCAATGCCTCGTTCATCAAAGCATCAGAAGAAGAGATTAGGAGGTAGCCGCCGCTGCTTGCCGTGCTGGGACGCAGAGTGCCAATAAAGGGAATGGGCAGCGGCATCGTGCGCAGTTTGAGCCCGGGTTGGTCAATACTAATGACCTGCGGATTGACTTTCAGTTCCTGGTCCACCCGATTAAAAATGGTTTCGTCATTAACCTTAAGAACAAGCAGAATGCCGGGTTCCGGAATAGTGATGGCTCCCCCAGGCAGTGGGATGGGCAGGGTATTGGATTCGTTGAGCGTAATGGCCATGCCAATCTCGCTCCCGACGGAATGCAGCACCACGTCCCAGTTCAGCTTGGTTTTCTTGGCAAATTCAGCTGGAAATTGCTGCAAAAAGTCCTGGGCTGCCGGGAAACCGGATTTGGCAACCTCAGTCTGAGTCACGTTCCATAGCAACCACATGTCACAGTCGGAAAAACCGGCGAGGGCGGTATTGGCGGGCAAAAAATCGAGCCCGGTAAGCGGGTGCGGGGCGTTACCGCAGAGTTTCCAGAGAAAACCCGGACTCTCAACCGGATGATGGTGCAGAAACATTTTATTATGATAGAACCCTTTCTCCAACTCGATAGAACTCAAGCCCAAACCGGAGACATCCTGCACGCCACTGTCCTGGATCAAGGCGGTTACTAGGTCAAAAGCCTTCCCGAGGTCGGCGGCATTATCGGGAGAAAGATCCGGAAGGGCGGCGAGGTTGGTGCGCCAGCTTTGCACCGTGGCGGAAAGGTGCTCCAACCACTGGGCCGTTCCAAGATATAAAAAGAAATTGCCGCCGGGATCCAGTTGCGCGGTGACTTCGGCGAAGCTGGTCTTATTTGCCGAGACGATCACCGGGGCGGTCTGCTTAGAGACAGGTTGGGAGGATAAATTGGGGGCGACATTGTTTTTGCCGCACCCGAAATTTACAGCGACGAGAGCGCCCAATAAAACCACATGAGATATGGCGAGAAAGGCTGAGTTTGTTTTCATAGAGAATGCCGAGTTCAGGATGGATTGACTTAAATTCGAGGAAATCCAAACAGTTTCCCTCCAAAGGTAAAGCCAAAAATAATTTTTACTAAATTGGAGAGTCGGTTTGATGCCAATAAAGAATGCCTTGAAATTCACAATCAGCGGTTCATCGTGGATTGCATGCAAATCAAATCCCGGCGTTTCACTTCCTGCGGCTTCACGCTTGTCGCACTGCTGGTCATTGTTGCCGTGGTGGCCGTTCTTGCAGCCATGCTACTGCCTGCGCTGGCCGCTACCAAAAAGAAATCCAGTAAAATCGGTTGTGCCAACAACCTCAAACAGTGTGGCCTTGCCTTTCGGATCTGGGAAGGCGACCACAACGACAAATATCCGATGGATGTGCCCGCGGTCAATGGTGGCACGAAGGAATGCATCACCGGTGCGGACACCTTCCGGCATTTCCAAGTCATGTCCAATGAATTGAGCACACCGAAAATTCTCGTCTGCCCTAATGACGACCGTATTGCCGCCGCCAATTTTGTTCAATTGAATAATTCCAATGTCAGCTATTTCGTTGGCTTGGATGCCAGCGACAATTATCCCCAGCGACTGCTTATTGGCGACCGGAATATTACCGGTGCCGGTGCTCCGGAAAATGGCATTCTTAAACTCGTTCCCGGTGGACCGGCTGCATGGACCAGCTCAATCCATTACAATTCGGGCAATGTCGGTCTAGCTGACGGCAGCGTGCAGGAATACACCAGTTCCGCCCTGCGCACGGCGTTGGAAAATTCCGGCGATCCGACGAACTCCTGGCATCTGTCGATCCCCGAATAAGCCTGGCACAATCCTTTCCGCTGCCCAAGCTTGCGAACTTTCCAGCAGGACGAACAATGGCTTGTGGGTGTTGGACAAAACACGTTATGCGAAGCACGGATTTACTCAGCAGGCATGAGAACTACCAAACCTCTGCTCAGTCGTGCCAACCCAAAGCACAAACACAAAAGAAGGGTGTTTAAAGAGCGGTGTGCGAGTTTGAACCGCCCGGGTGGAGTTTCTTTTCACAGAACTTATCGATCACCCCCATAGCCATCAGGCGTCCCGGCATCGGGATACGGTCCGCGGCGCAGGTTGCCCCTTTGTTGAATGAGGCAGTTGAAATAGGCAGAAAAGAAATGATTCCCTAAATCTCCCAACAAAAAGAGTTTCCCTTTTTCCCTCTTCATTCATCCTTTTCTCATGTGGTTCATCTGGCCATTGCTTTTGCTAGCGGCGCTCACTGGTCTCCATTTCTGGTGGCGGGGCAAGTACCATCGCCAAATCAAGCAGCAGCAGACCGCATTGAATGAAGTGAAGCGACAGGTGCAGCAAACCTCACTGGATGCCCAGGCGCAGCAAAAGGTTTTGTTTGACTCCATGCAGGAGGGATTATTGTTGCTCGACCGCAATCAAAAAATCTACCTGGCTAATCGGGCGTTTATAAACTTGCTCGACCTCAAGTCCGAATTACGCGGCAAAACCATGGTCGAGGCGCTCCGCTTGCACGAACTGGACGACCTGCTTCAGCGGGTGGAGGCGGGACATCCGGTGTCGGATTATGAGTTCAAACTGCCCAACCTAAACGAGCGCTGGTTGCAAATTAATGCCGCAGCCATCACGAACGCCAGTGGCGAGCGAGAGGGGACGATTTTGGTTTTTCACGACTTATCGCGACTCAAGCAATTGGAACGGCAGCGGGAAGAATTTGTTGCGAATGTCAGCCATGAGTTACGCACACCTTTGTCATTGATCAAGGGGTATGTGGAAACCCTGCTGGATGGAGCACGGGATAATCCCGAGGTGGCTGATCGATTTCTAAAAATCATTGAACGTAACGCCAACCGCCTGGATTTACTGATTCAAGATTTATTGACCATTTCCGCACTGGAATCCGGTCGGCTTAAATTGGAATTGCAACCGGTAAACCTGCAGTCTCTGGTAGACAAAGTGTTTAATCATCTGCAATCCAAGGCGGACAACAAAAATGTCCAGCTTGTCAACCATTTGCCAGAATTTACGGCCAATGGTGACGCGAATCGGTTAGACCAGGTGTTCACCAACCTCGTGGACAACGCCATAAAGTATGGTCGAGTGGATGGCGTGGTCGTTGTCGGCGGCAGGAAACTGGATGAAGGCAAGCTGGAAATATCGGTGGAAGATGACGGACCAGGAATCCCCCCCGACGCTCTGGATCGCGTTTTTGAACGGTTTTTTCGCGTGGACAAGGCACGTTCTCGCGATCAGGGGGGCACGGGGCTGGGACTCTCTATAGTGAAACACATTGTACAGAGTCACGGTGGCAAAGTTGGTGTTTCCAGCGAACTGGGACAGGGTGCAAGGTTTTTTTTAACGTTACCGAAAGCGGGGTGAGAAAAATTTCTTTGCTTCAGTTTGGGCCATTTTGCCCGATGAGTCGTGTTTTGTTTTTCTTTGGCCAAAATCACACCTGTCCCGCTTAAAATCCTAGTAAACATTGATGATTATCAGCACCAGGCGATGGGGAAGTGGGCGGGAGTTGAGCAAGTGCCTGTAAAATGGGCATTTTCTCGAAGA
>CAISVF010000463.1 GCA_903888765.1 uncultured Verrucomicrobia subdivision 3 bacterium
GGCTGGCAACGACCGCCAAAAAATCCGCCTCATCGCTGCCCCCGATAGCTTGCACCGCAGCCTGCGCCCCGTGCCGTGACTGGAGAAATTTCAAGGCGGCTTCATGGCCAGGATCATCAGCCGGCAAGGCCAGATAATTAGTAAGCGCATGGCGTGAAAAAGGCAGTTCATTATCGGAAAAGTAACCTAATAGCCAGGGATCATTTTTGTTTGCTGCCAACGGCCGGGCATAATTGTCACAAAATTTTTCGAAGGCGGGATCAAAGACAAAAATACAGTCATGCGGATACCCCAGGTGCCCCGGCTGCATATGCGTGCCACCATGGATTTTTCCGAAGCCAGCCATGAACCCAAGCAAACGCGTGCTGGCTACCGGCTGCTGCACCCGGGAAAGCAGGTTGTCCTCTGACCAACCACCGGTACCATTAAAACCATTAGTGCGCAGCAAGCGGGCGGTAGCTTCAGCCCAGCCCGATTTATCTTTGAATTTTTCGGCCAAGGCGCTTTCCGCACCGGCCGTGGGGATGGTTTTTACGGAAGCCACGCCCGCATTGAGAAACAAAAACCCGTCGGGATCCACCAACCACCAGCGACCATCGATTCTGGCCGTGTGAAAAAAACCGGTCGCCTTTTCCCGCCGATCGAGCCAGCCACCATACCGGCTTAGCCGGAAATCGGCAGCCCCAGCGGCAATCGCAGGCAGGTCAGTCAAAATACGGGTAGCATACTTTTTCCATTCAGAACCAGGTTTGGTCGCCACGGACACCATGCACTGATCAGCCTGGGCAGCAGTTGCCACCACAATTCCAAGAAAGGCCATGAACACCCGGATACAGAATTGAAATTGCATGTGAATCAAATTATGGCACAAGCAGGAACCTTTACGAACGGAACATTCGTCCTGTGAGAGAGGAGGCAAATTTAATCAAGTGTCGGTTAGAAAAAGGCTTCAGGGAGATCGGATTCGATAGAATCGGGGGGATGGATTGGTCCAGGCATCCACAAATTGGAATTGGCCCGGGGAGGTTTCCACAGCGCCGCCAAAAATCGACCAGTTTACCGGAGAAACCCACAAATTGGATGCGGTGAACACCGTAAACATGCTTCCGGGAGAGTTCGTGAAGCTGAATTGCAAATTCCCCGCAGCCGAAAGGGAGGCAGAATTGATTTTAGGCGGCGCAACCAATCCGGTGGTAAAGGTAGCATCTCCGGTATTGGTGCCCCCCAGACTGTTGGTGGCCAACGCCCGGAAATGATACAAAGTGCCCGGAAACAATCCACTGCCCAGGTTGCTCACAGTCAGGAAATTGGTTCCTGCCGGGATCTGGCTCGTGAACGTCCCCGTCGTATAATTGGTGGAAAGGCCATAGCTCATAGCCACAACCGTGGTGAGATTGCCAGGATTGACCTGAACCACCAGCGAAGCGCTGTTGGGTTTAACCACAGGAATCTGAAGGACCAAGGTAGGCAACGAATTGGTGGGAACCGAAACCCATTCATCGGCTCCCCGATCTGCCTGACCATTGAAAGGCACCGGATTACCAAAAAAATCCTGGGCGGCTGAACTTGGATTGCCAGTTAAGTTGGTGGTGATCAATAGGGCTGAATTGATACAAGGCGAATTTGCCTGCAGTTTATACCCGCCAAGCGAGCTCAAGTTATTCACTCCCCCGACGCCGCCACCCGTACCAGCCGCAACCAGCGCAGGCGTAATGGTCAGCTTATGGGTGTCACTAGGCTCACCGGCGACGTGCTGCCCGTAGAATACATTATAATCAAAAGTCCGTGTGTTGCCGCTCGTGAAGTTAAAACCAGCAGCCGAACTGAGATTATAAAAAATATTATTATACACATAATAGGTGTGACCACTGCTGCGATCATCAAAGAACGTGGGAGCCAGCCCATTGGTGGTGTAGATGGTGTTATTATAAATGTACTCGCTGGCGATAGCCCCCGAATCGCCGGTCAGCGCAAATATATCGCCCTGGTCATTCTGGCTGATGTTATAACGAACCACAATCCGGGTGTCATTGCCATAGAGATCACCGGCCGCATCCGCCGAGGCATAGTGCGCAAACAGGCCCCAGCTGTTGTCGTGGCTATAGCTATATTGCCACACGGTCTGAGGACTGCGCAAATCCGCGTCATAAAGGCAGCCATCGTGCAAGCCATCCCCGTTGTTATGATACCCTTCGTTATATTGAAAAACGGTCCCCCGACAGCCGTAGCTGCAAATCATATTCCCGTCAGTGCCATTGGCGGTGTCATGGACCAGATTGTGTTCAATTAAACAGGTCTCGTCGCCGTAGCGAATGCTCATGGCATTCTTGCAAATGTCACTGATGACATTGTTCCGGATGATAAGATTCGAACAGTTTCGATTATTCCAGGCGGTGGTGCCAGGGTAATCACTTCCGCCCGAGCGATTGCCACACGCCACAATCCCCTGATTGGTAATGGCAGTGATTTTGCAATTCTGAATTATCACATCATTGAACCAGGTGGCAGCATTGGCATCGGTGGTCACTTCCACAATAATCCCGCCCGACCGCTTGGCAACAATGTCGCCATTACTGGTATCCACCTTGCCGCGCACGTTGTGAACAAAACAATTGCTGACGTAAAGGTGATTTACCTGGCCATAATTGCCGGCACACAAATGAAGCCCGCGCCTTTCGGCATCAGCGGCAGCGGGGTTGATGATTTCCAGATTGTTAATTTCCCAGTATTGCTGATTGGTAAAAACCACTGCGTCGGTATTGCCATTGCCATTAATCAGCGGCAAAGCCGGGTTGGTGCCGTATGAACTTAAAACAATGGGGCCGCCGTTGGTTCCCGAGCCCCTGGGATTGAGCGTGCCGGCCCAGGAACCGCCGGTTTTCAATAGCAGATAATCACCGGGTAAAAATGTCCGGCCATTTATTTTTGCAAGGCTTTGCCAGGCGGCATTCGGCACCGTGCCGCTATTCGTATCATTTCCTCCCAGTGAATCCACATAATATGTGCCAGCAAAGCCGGACCAAGCCAGCCACAGCATTATCACCCCCAAAAGCCAGCAAATTTTTTTGGGCAACAGGATCATCAAATTTCGGGCCGGATTAACCAAAGCGAGACGGCAGAAGGTTCCACCGTCCGGTCTCGCAGAGCGAGCCTAAATATTGCGATTTAGAATGGAAAGGCCACCGTTGGCACGGTTCCGCCGCCGAATTGCGCGATTTTGAAATACCGCGAACTTCCGGTAATGGTTCCGGTAGCAGTGTAAGTTCCCGCCGGAGATTCCAGAATGGTAAACGCGGGATCGTTAGCAAAAGGTCCGCTGACATTGGGAGAACCCACCACGGAACAATAACTGCCCTGCCCTGGCGTGGTGGTGAATTTGATCCTGAGGTTAGCGCCCGATTGGGAGACGCCGGCAATGGCAGGCGAGGGCAAGCCGGTTTTGGCTACCGCCTTCACGGAAACGCCTTCGATCAATATATTTCCCATATTCGCATTCTGCCGCAGGACAAGATAATTTACATTTGCCAGATTAGTGATCGCAACATCCTGCAAATTGACGCTGTTGCCGCTGGAATCAGCCTGATTCAACCACATTTTGCTGACCCCGCTGTCCAGATCATAGCTGATGACAATATTAACCGGCGAACCCGGCAACACACCGCTGCTTAAGAAATTGGGAATGGATTGAGAAACGTCGGTATCAACCACCGGGGCAAAATTGGTTCCATTATACAAGCCCAGATAAAACGATCCGTCATTGGTGCTGGTATTGGCAACGTTGGTTACGGTGCAGACCTGGGCCATCACCACACTCGTCGCTGCACCATCCGCCGCAAACTCAAGAAATCCACCGGCGGAATTGCCGGGGTAAACCTGATTGGCACCGTTAACCGAGGCATCCACCCATTGGGCAAGGACACTGGCAAACAATACCTTGTGGCTGGCGGGGGAATAGGGTGCTCCCGCCAATCGCACTTGATTCGGGTTGCCGCTGCTAGAGCCACGGATCATCGGAACTCCGGAGGGATATCCATAACCATTGGCGGTTGACGTAATCAAATTCACCGAACCGTTAACGCTGCGAGGCGCCCAGAGATTCGCGGAAGCCGTGAACAGGTCGGCATGCCCGCCCGAGGAGGAAATCGAGGTGGACGGCTGATAAACCATGTAATCGCAAGCCGCATAACTTCCATCCGGCAATACCATGATCGCTACTGGTATATTATTGGTGAGCAAGTTTACCGGGTCGATTACGCTCACGTTCACAATGCCCACGCCCGTCCCGATGGCATTCACCGTCAGCGTGCAATTATTCGTATTCGGGGCCACCCCCACAGCGGAGGAGAAACTGATACTGCCAAGGTTGGTGGAATAGGCGGATATGGCGCCGGTAACGATTAAACTTGAAGCCGGGATATTGGTATCCACAATTTGAAACGGAATGGCCACGGAGCCCAGACCGATGCGGTTGGTTGGCGAAAGATAATTTAAGTTCGTCCCGCTGACCACCAAAGGCAGGGGGATCAGCGGCGGAACCATCAGTTGAAATGCCGTGGACGCGCTATTGCCGGCACTATCGGTAACCACCACGGTAACGGTGACGCTGGCCGTCTGCCCGGCCGACAGGTTTGAAGCCGGCACAAACGAAAGCACGCGCGCGCCGCCCGACCCGCTGGTGATACTGGAGGAAGTCAAGGTGACGTTTGTGTTGCCAAGTGTAATGCCGATATTGGTCAGGCTGGCAGGAGCATCCTCCGCATCCGCCACCGTAAACCC
>CAISVF010000464.1 GCA_903888765.1 uncultured Verrucomicrobia subdivision 3 bacterium
AAAAAGCGCGGCAGCATCTGGCCCCAACTATTCCACGGCTCGGCAGGCTGATCACAAACCGTGGAGTCGCCGGCAAGATAAACGGTGGGCACATTCGTGGGGGCAATGACCAGCGCGCGGAGTACGGGGTGCGCTCCGTTGAATTCCAGGGTGAGTTTTTCATCCCAATTCACCGTTTCGGTGGCGAGTTCGCGCGACTTGAGATGCACTGCTTCCGCAGCCGAAATGCGCGGGGTGCGCACGTTGACAATAAAAGTGCGCGCCGCGGCGGCGCCGGGAGGAAGCTGGATTTTTTCCAACATCAAACGGCGCTGCTCGGCTTTCACGGTGGTCACGGCCCGCCCTGCCCCGTCGTTCAGCCAAACGGTGACGGCGTAATTTCCCTCCGGCAAGGCCACGGAAAACAAAAACGGCGATTCGCCCGCAACAAAATCAGCGCCGCTGACCGCCGCGCCCGGCTCAAAACCGAAACCGGCGGCGGGAGAATAAATCCGGGCGGCACCCACCGACGTCCAGCCGGCGGCGGCTGGATGATCGCCAAAGGAAAATTGGCGGGGAAAGCCAGCGCCGGCGAACGCGCTGCCGGAGAGGAGCGCGAAGGCCAGACCAAAAACCACGTAAAGCGGCAAACTATTCATTTTCATAAAATCAGCGCGGCGCAGCCCGGTGCAGCGAACGGGGCGGGTGGCTGCGGGCCCGGGGCCAGCGGAACGACCAGAGAAAGCCATTTCATCGGGCAATTTTGAGGGAACAGGAACCGCTGGCGAGTCCAGCAGCCGTTGCCCGCACCGTAATTTTTCCGGACGTCGCAGTGGTCTTCAGGAAGACCACACAAGCGCCTTGGTAAGCATGACGAGCATGGCCTTGAAAACTCTCCTGACTGGCATTATCCCCATTGTCCACAGCCGCGATGGTGCCCGGTCCGCTGATGGCAAAAGAAACCAAATCTTGCGCACGAGGAACCGGGATGCCTTGGGCATCAACGATTTGGGCGCGCACCAGCGCGACGCCATCCCAGCCCGGGGTCAGCCGGGGAAGATCCGCGGACAAAATAATTTTTGCCGGCGGCCCGGCCGTGCGCAGCTCGTTGGTGGCGACGGGCTCGCCATGGCCGGCGCGCGCCACGGCCCGCAAAATTCCCGGGGCGAACGGCACACGCCAATTACGCGGGGCGGCGTCAGCATTGATTTCCCGGATCCCCAGCGACTGATCATTCAGGAAGAGTTCCACCGATTTGGCATGGGAATACACCTCCACATTTTCCTCATGCGGGGACAAATCGCGCGGCGTCCAATCGGCAAACAAAACCTGGGTATGCCGTTCTTCCGCCCCATAGCCGGGGTCGGTGGGCATGAGCTCCGGGCCGGCGACGCGGCGAGCCAGAGCGACCATGGGGGCCGGGCTCCACCAGCTCTGCCGCTCGCGTCCCAGCGGGCGGATGGCACCGGTGCGGTCCAGCAAACCAGATCCGTGACCGATGACCGGCCACCGGCGGGATTCGCCCAGATAATCAATACCGGTCCATAAAAACTGCCCGGCATAGGGGGCATGAT
>CAISVF010000465.1 GCA_903888765.1 uncultured Verrucomicrobia subdivision 3 bacterium
CAGCGGGGCATGGCGTTTTCATTCGGCTCAAGGTTATCAAGCCTTCGGACCCACTCACCGCACCTTTGTTCAATCTCTTGATGATTTATTCGGGCTAGAGGGCATTTCATTACAATTACGGCTAGCCTGGTCGGTGGTTTGCCAAATCAAGGAATGCCAGAACGTGGGGCTGGAGGAGAAATGCATCCCGCCGGTGAAGTAATCCCACGGACGAGCCTCTTCAGCCAAGGCATGAGAGGAAAATTATTTTACCTTCCACTCCAAAACGCCGCCGGAAAACCCTGGCTGCAACTGAACTTCCAAGCGCAAACGTGTTGTTTCGATGGCGGGAAACTTGACCTGGTTCCAAGCATCTTTTTTTACCGGAAAATTTCCAGCCACCGGGACGGGCCGCCAGGCATTACCGGATTGGTAGAGCAGCTGCCATGATTGCGGCACGCGGCATTGCCCCTGCCCAGCATCATCAAACCAATAAACTTCCGAGCTGGAGATCATTTTGGGCGCAGGAAAGTCATATTGCACCCATTCCAAGGACCCCCGATGATTCCACCAGGTCATGCGCGGGAGGTCATGATCACTGGAATTTTTGGGCTCCAATCCGTCACTCAAGGCCGCGAGTGTATCGCTGGAAAAACAATGAGACGCGCTGGCTTGATAAGCCGGCCGGTGGGTTGTTTCCGGCAGGGATGGAGACCAGGCGTGTGCCTCGGGCCCGGCACCCACGGTGGGAAATGCGGAAATTCTCAATCGGGCAGCCCCCATGGGTATCAAAGTTATTTCCTGAACCGGCTGATCGCTGGCAGCGGGACTGGCCTGCAAAGCTCCGCACAAGCCGTGCCGGTCGATGGTCCATTCGGGAATGATTTTTCCCCGGGCCGCGATTTGCAGCGGGCAACTTTCCGGGGTGAACGGAAAATCATCCGCCGGCCACGCCAGCTTATTGACCGCCCACGATTTATCCGATGGCGACGTCTCCAGCCATAATCCGTAATTCCAGGGCGTGTTGGGATAAATTTCAAAGGAGGGCCACTGCGAAGGATCTGCTGCTTTCTGCCAGGCCGAATCACCGATGGCGGTCCGCGAACTATCCTGGCGCACATAACGCTCGCCGATCCGGAGCGAAAAGGTCAGCGGGCCGTAATTAACGCTGACGCTATTATGATTGGCGGACCATGTCCGCGTGGAAACCGTCATCGGCAATTCCAGCAGCACCTTGTCGTTATTATTCCAGTCCCGCTCCAGGCGCACGTACTTTCCGGCGGTCATTCCCGTGTCCAGGCGTTTGCCATTGATGGAAACCGCAGCGGACCGGCACCAGGCGGGAATGCGCAGATACAACGGAAAGTCAACCGCTTGGCCGGCGTGGATGGTGAATTGGACCGATTCGGCAAAGGGATACCGGGTTGCCTCCGTGATCTGCACCGACGTGCCATCGCCCACCTGCGCGGTTATTTCGCTGGCCGAATACATGACCGCACAGAGGCCGTTATCCGGCGTGGCGAGCCACAGATCCCGGGCGAAATAGGGCCACCCCATGGAATGATTATGCTGGCAACAGCGCGAACTGAAGGGGTTCATCAGCAGAAAGGGCCCGCTATTTTGCAGCCCGGGGGAATGATTTTTTGCATCACTCAACACCAGGTTGGGTGCGGTCAGATAACGCAGGCCGCGAAAATCCGGCAGCACGGCGGCGGGATAATCATTGAACGCCACCTCTTCGCAGTGATCGCCCCAAAACGGATCGCCGCTGATCTGCAGCAGCAGTTCATCCGACAACATCTGTTCCACCATCCCGCAGGTTTCTACTCCCTGATGCGGATCGGTGTAGCCCGGGCGGCAATTTTCATCGCCCCCAAACATGCCGCCGGGCACCTGGCCATAGCGCCGGCGGACTTCGGCAAAGTCGGCATAACTGGCGCTGAGTTCCGCCGGATCATGCGTCTGCAAAAAATGGGTGGCCGGCTCGCGAAAACATTGGGCAATGTTCACATTATGCCAGTTGGGCAAATCATTTTTCATTTCCCAATTGGCGGTGCACCGGTGGATCTTCTGCGCGAGCTCGAGCAAGGTGGCGTCGCCGGTGCGATTGTAGAGCCAATAAACACTGTACAGGTTGTCGCCGCCGCGCATCTTCTGCCAGTAATGGGTCAGGAATTTTTCATCCGGCACCTGCAACTGATGGTGAAAGTATCGGGTCATTAAATCCACCACCCGCGGGTCACTGGTGTTTTCATAAAACGTCTGGAGACAGAATAGCATGAGCATGTTCGCCCAGTAATCGCGCGAGCCGTCGTCCGCAAATCGCTGGTTCGGGCCAAAATCGCCGTCAGCGCGCTGGCTGCTGAAGGCCCCCTCAATCCAGATCCGGCCCTCGGCTATGATTTTGGGGTCATTCAAAACGTAGCCCAGCTGGAGGTAACCTTTGAGCCAGTAAGGCAATTCCTCCCAGCCGTATTTGCCCAGGCCATCCGGGCTTAACCAGGCGTTGCCATCTTTTTGCAACCAAACGCTGATCTCGCCAAGGTGGCCGCACAGTCCGGCGCGCTGACGCCGGAGGAATTCCAAAAGCCAGCCCTGCGCCCGCACCGCGCCGCCCGGGAGGGCGATAAACCGGGACGGTTCCAGCGGGGGCCGGTTGCCCACATAAAAGCGGTTCGTCATCGCGGTTTCCGGACGAGCCAGAACCGTGACTTTTTCGGCGCTGAAAGCGGCCAGCCCGGAAAGACAAACAGTGGCGAGAAAGCGGCGGATTAATTTCATCAGGCTCGCGGGAGTCCTGCCCGGGCGGGTGTTGAATCGTTTCATAGCAGGCTCAGTTGGTCTGGTGGCGTACCACGGCCATAATTAATGCAAGGACCGGAACGTGTCACGGCAATTGCAAACGATAAAAGATGCTGCCCGGGGTAGCCGGCAGGGCGAGTTGCAAATTTCCCCGGGTAGCTGCGGGCACGCCGGCTATAGGCGACCATACGGGCGACGCCAGATTGGTGGTGCCCCAGAGTGAGAAGGGGGCCGCCCAGCCTGGCCATTGCAACATGAGCGCGCCTGAACCATTGCTGAACAGCAGGGGCGGAGGCACAAAACCCGCCGTATAATTCGCCGGGTTCGCTGGCACGATCACATTGTGCGTCTGAGCACCGCCGTCCGACCAAACCACAAAATTGTAATTGCTCCCGGAAAGACTTTGCGAAGACGGCGCAAGCAAACTTCGCGTCAGGCCAGCGACCATAACCACGGAAGTTGGCGCGGTCATGATTTGGCTATCCAAGCCCAACTGCAATCCCGGTGGCACGGTCGCCAAATTCAGCGTGCCGAGGCGCGGCAATACATCCACGGAAGCGGATTGTTGGTTTCCATTGGTGTCGGCAACCGTCAAATAAAGACGATAGAAAACATTCGTAGAGGCCGGGCCATTGGTGGGAATTTGCAGGCTACCGTTGGTGGCGCCGGCCACCGGCCCGGGCAACGGATCCGTGAGGCCATCGTGGTGAAACTCGGCTGCCCAAGCGTAGGCCGCCGGTGAAATCAGCGCGTCGGAATAATCCGTCGCCACGCCGGCGAAAGCAAGACTGAGGCCGCCCGAATAAAGCGTGCCCGCAGCGGGTTGCGTGATGGCCAACGCCGGCGCATAGATTTCAGCCGGCGACAGCGAATGCGAATTGATTTTCACCGAATCGAGCTGGCCGTTAAAGTAGGCATCCGCCGTAAACTGGCTTTTGCCGAAATAATTTCTGGTCGCCCCCAGATCAGCCGGCAGCAGATTGACGCTGTTGTTTACCGCGACGGCCTGCCCGTTGACGTAGAGAATGCCCTGTCGCCCATCCAGAGCCACGGCCACGTGGGTCCAGACATTCACCGGCAATGCTGGTGCCTCTATCACTTGCGTATAGGCGGATGCCTGCGCCGTGATGGCACATTGCATATTGGCATCCGAGGCGTACGGGGTTAGGAAGAAGTAGTGCTGGGTATCCTGGCCAAAATCGAAAATGCGCTGCCACATGGCGCCGCCCCGCCACTTGACCCAGCCGGCGAACGTGCGGGCAGCGCCAATTCCCGCCGGCAGGCCAAGATACTGGCCGACACCGGACAGGTTTAGCACACTGCCGCGCGAGACATCATTTTGCAGGGACGCGCCGCCGCTGAACGTGCCGTTGAAATAATTACTGGTATCCTGCGCGCCGGCGGCAAACGGGTAATACGAAGCCCAGTTGGTATTGACCCCGGCGGCAGCGGTCGGAAAAATATCCACATAATTGGTGCTTTTGCGGGAAGCCGCATCGGCAGCGACCAGAAAAATCCGATAAAATCCATTGGTGGCAGCATTTCCGGATCCCGGAATCAGGAAAACCCCATTGGTAACCCCGGTCAACGAAGCGATCACGGAATTGGTCGCTCCATTGGAGCGCCATTGAACCGACCAGGTCAGATTTGATACAGCAATGGGTGAATCGTAAAAATCATTCGCTCCGCCATTGAAAGCGATTTGGTCGCCGGGATGATACAGCGAGCCCCAGGCCGGCTGCGCAATGGATATTTGCGGTGATACAATGGCGGCCGGACTCAAGGCGCTGGAAAACATTCGCACCGCGCTCAGTTGCCCGTTAAAATAAGGATCGGGCCATTGACTCTTGCCCAGATAATTATGGGTCGCTTGCAGGTTGGCGGGAATCAGATCAGCGTTGGCATTGGTCACCACCGCCACGCCATTGGTGTACAGGATTACCTGACGGCCATCCGTGGACATCGCCACATGAGTCCAAATACCGACGGGCAAGGCCGACGGAGCATCCGCAATCTGCTCCCCGGCGAGGCTGTTGACCGTAATGTTAAAGCGCAGCCGGCCATTCGCGGCGGCAGGCGTCAGCGCCGTATAATTGGTGGTATTATTGCCAAAATCAAAAACCCGCTGCCAGGCACCGCCGCCATTCCACTTCACCCATGCCATAAAAGTTTGCATGCCGGCAACTCCCGGAGGAAGGGTTACAAATTGATTGCTGCCGGACAGATTCAAAACCTTGCCCCGGATCGCATCGGTTTGAATGGCCGCGCCACCGTTTAGCGTGCCGGGAAAACGACCATTGGCATCGGCGGCGTCTGCGCGGAACGGATAATATGCCGACCATCCGGCCGGCGGATTCGCCGGCACCAAGGCCGCTGCGGCCACCCCTTGGTGTCCGGCCGCATCCGTCGCCGTGAGAATCACCCGATAAATGCCGCCGCCGGTTACATTGGTGGGAACATTGAAAGAGCCATTGGTGATGCCCGCCAGCGGGCCATACACAATATTCGTTTTCCCGTCCTGGGCATATTCCACCCGCCAGTTGCAGGCCGACGAAGCCAGCGGCAGATCCAAAAAATCCGTGCCGGTGCCGCGGAAAGCCACCGTGGTACCGGGCCAATAGGGGGAGCCATCAGCCGGTTGACCAATCACCGGCTGCGGCGCGGTAATTTCCATCGGAGCCAAGGCGCGACCCGAAACCCGGAAACTGGCGATTTGACCATTAAATCCGGGATCCGCCACAAACTTGCTGCGGCCGAGATAATTCGTCTGCGCCTCCACATCCAGCGGTGAAAGGGTGACGGTATTTGTAACCACCGGTGCCCCATTCACATAGATGATTCCGTTTTGGCCATCCAGCGTGAGAGCCACATGCGTCCATACACCGGTGCTCAAGGCCGAGGGCGCGGTAATCGTCTGCGTAATGCCGTTGGCGCGAATGTCGCAGCGCATTTTGCCGGTATCTCCGGTCAAAGGGGTCAGCATCAGATATTTGGAGGTATCCACCCCGAAATCAAACAGGCGCTGCCAGGCGGCACCTCCATTCCATTTCACCACGGCAGCAAAAGTGCGGGCGAAGGCTACCCCCGGCGGCAGCAGCACGCTTTGGTTGGTGCCGTTGAGATTGAGCACGCGGCCGTGCAGCGGATCATTTTGAATGGTCGCACCATTCTGCAACAGGCCGTAATACTGCCCATTATCGTCCCGGGCGTCGGATTGAAAATTATAAACCGCCGCCCAATCATTGGTGAACGACGGCCAGTTATCGGCCGTCCAGGACAGCGGCTCCAGATCAAAATCCGCCGCGCCGTACGCGCCATACCAGGGGGCATATTGCCCCGCATCGTAATAATGGTAGCTGAACCATTGCGTACCATTCTCCGCTAAGAGGGCAAAATGACCGGGACCGGTGAACTTGCCCGTTCCCTGTAAAAAGAGGGATCCGCCATTGTTGACCATATCCACCCCGTTGCGGTCCAGATAGGGCCCCGTTATGTTCGTGCTGCGCCCCATGCGAATATTGTAGGTGCTATTGACCCCCGAACAGCACGAACCCCAATTGACCATCAGATAGTAGCAACCGCCGCGGCGAAAGGTACAGGAGGCTTCTATGGAACTATTATACGCCACCCGATAGGTGGGTGAATTGGCTGAAATTCTCAAGCCCGTCGCCGGATCCAATTGCACCATATAAATCCCGTTCCAATAGGAACCAAACGACATCCAGGGATTGCCCGAGGCGTCCAGCGTCACGCTTGGATCAATCGTGTTATACGGGCTGCCATTGGTGGAAGTGATCACCTGCCCCTGATCCGTCCACAGATAGGCAGCGTCCGCCGGATCCAGCGTCGGATTGGTGACCAGCCCGATACCAGACACCTGGCTGCCAAACGTGGAAACCGCGTAATAGAGACAGTAACGGCCGTTTAGATAAATAATATCCGGCGCCCAGAAAAGGGTGGTGAATCCCGGAGCCGCATTGGTGGTCCAGTTCGGCGGACTGGCAAAAACGTTCGGTCCGCCGGTCCAAAAGATTTTATCCGTCGAAGATTTTGCGGCGATGCCAGAGCCGGTATAAAACAAGTAGTACTTGTCTTTGCACTTGATGATGGTGCCGGGATCATGAGCGCCCAGGTTTCCCCGGAGCGGTGGCGCTGACAATGCCGCCTCCGCAGGCACCACCAGCAAACCGCAAGCAGCAACCAGAATCACCCGGACCAGCCTCGCGCCCTTGGCGCTTATCATTGTCTGGAATGGCCTGGCATTCGCCTGAAAACAAAACCTGTTCATCATAACCAGCCCAAGGCTTGAATCGCTCCGCAACCAAACTGTCAGACCGTTCAGGGGTTCACACCCCCCAGCATGCCTTGTTGTAAATCAATATTAGAGACTGCCAATGAACAGCAAAGGTAGGGCGCGTCACTCCGTGCGCGCCGTCTTCGCTTGCAACCTGCCCCGGCGCGCACGAAGTGACGCGCCTTTGCACAAATGCGGAGCAAATTCATCGGCCTCATCCCGCTTCTTTTTGAGGCTCTGATTCTCCTCATGTCGTCTCCTACGGTTCTGAAAGTGCCTCTTATGTAACTAAAATTTTTATTAAAAAACAATCTGCCAACTCGTTCAACTTCGCGTTTTGTGGCGTTTTTCCGGCGCACGCGGCGCGACCAACCTCGTTAAGCGGTTTCAGCCAATCGGATGCGTCTGGCATGCCACCGCTACCCGGGCGCCCGGCAAATTCAGCATTGCCCCCATAGGGCAACCCGCCACCAAAGAGCATCCTTGAGCCAAGCCGGATAGTTCAGCAGGGTTAAAACGTTGCCAAATTAAAGACGACGTGACCGGCCAGGCTGTCATAAAAATGACGTTCCAAACATGGCACAAAGTTATCGGAATAACCAGAGGCAAACGCCATTTAGAATGGTTCGGGCATTTGCCAGTTTTCAACTTCAGTTCGTTTAGCATCGGCTCAGGCGAGCGCCCAACCCAACCCGGCAAATGCCTCGTTAAACGGAAAGTCAGGAAGCCGGGGGGCTACTCGTACGGCGGAAGACGAGTTGAATAAGTGGCGTCAGCGGGTCAGCGGAGCGAGCCATTCCCCGACATTGCTATATTTAGCTTTTCTGAATATAAATGGATATTCGTATGAACCGATCAAAACCTGGACATTTAGCCATCCGGGGCACCTTGATCTATATTTTCGCGGCTGCGCTATGGATTTGGTTGTCTGACGAGCTGCTGGCGATGTGGGTGGGTGATCCCGGAAAGCGAGTTTTTCTTTCCATCCTCAAAGGCTGGGGCTTCATCTTAGTCACGGGAGCACTGCTGTATCTGACCCTGGCGCGCTTGTTTAAAAAGCAGGATCAGGAAAAGGTGCAGCGCGAAGAAACCGATGCAATCCGGCAACAGGCCTGGGAAAAGTTGCGCCAAAGCGAGGAACAATTGCGGGTGGTTTTACAAAACAGCGCGCAAACCCACCGGTTGCTGGTGGAAAACATGAGCAACGGACTCATGGTCTGCGAGGTGATTTGCGATGAATCAGGTCGGCCCCGGGACCACCGCTTTGTGCAAGGAAACCCGGCCTTGGAAAAGCTGACCGGCATGTCGCTCAAAAACCTGGCCGGCAAAACCAGTCAGGATTTGCCGATTAAATGCCCACCGGCGTTGACGCAAAGCCTGTACAAAGTCGCGCAGAACGGGGAGCCCATTGAATATTCCCAGTATCATGAAAACCTGGGCTGCCATTTTGAGGTGCGGGTTTTCTCACCGCGGTACGGCCAATTTGCGCAGGTGTTTCTCGACATTACCGAGCGCATGCGGACGGCGGCGGCGATGCGCGCGAGCGAGCGCCGTTTCCGGACAGTTTTGGAAACGATGTCCCTGATTGGCGTCATGCTGGATCGGCAAGGGAAGATCACCTTGTGCAATGATGCCCTGCTGGAACTCACGGGCTGGAAACGCGAGGAGGTGTTGCACCAGAACTGGTTTGATTTATTCATTCCCGCCGGCGTGACGGAGCGGATCATGCAGCCGTTTTCCCTGGCGGCCATTGCCAACGGGGAATTTCCGGCGCACTGCGAAAATGAAATTGTCACCCGGCAGGCCGAGCGGAGATTAATTGTGTGGAACAATACCGTGCTGCGCGACGAGGATGAATCCATCCTTGGGCTGGCTTGCATTGGCCAGGATGTCACGGAACGCCGGAGAATTGAAAAATCCCACGCGCGCCTGGCCACTGCGGTCGAACAGGCGGCGGAAAGCATATTACTTACCGATTTGCAGGGCAAAATTCTGTATGTCAACCCGGCGTTTGAGAAAATCACCGGCTACTCCCGGGCGGAAGTCATCGGGCAAACGCCGCGCCTCTTGAAGAGCGGCAAGCATGATGCGGAATTTTACCGCCGACTGTGGGACACCCTCGGCCGCGGAGAAATCTGGGAGGGACATCTGATCAATCGCCGGAAGGATGGCGCTCTGTATGATGAAGCCGGCACCATTTCTCCGGTAAGAGACATGGCGGGTACGATCATCAACTATGCCGCCATCCGACGCGATGTGACCCAAGACCGGCAGATGGCCCGGCAAACGCATGCCACCCAGAAGATGGAGGCCTTTGAGCAACTCGCCGGGGATGTGGCGCATGATTTCAACAACATTCTCGCCACCTTGATGATCCAGACGGATTTGCTGGAAATGATTGATGCGCTGCCGGACGAGGTTCGGGAAGGCTTGCGTCATATTCGCGCCGATGGCCAGCGGGCGGCCAATCTCACCCGGGAATTATTACTGTTCAGCCGCCGCGAACGGATGCTGCCCAGCCGGCTGAATGCCAGCGACATCGTGGTGAACGCCACCCGCATGCTAAAGCGCGGCATTCGTGAAAACATTGAACTGCAACTGCGTCTTGCGCCCGTGCCACTATGGATTCATGCCGACCCCGGAATGATCGAACAAGTGCTCATGACCCTCGCCCGGAATGCAAGCGATGCCATGCCGCAGGGCGGACGGCTGCTGATTGAAACGACCGAAGAACATCTCAACGAGAAGGACGCCGGAAGTTTGGCCAATTTCCCGCCAGGTCGCTACGTCTGCTTGCGGGTCAGCGACACGGGCAAAGGCATTGCGGAGGAGGTTTTGCCTAAAATTTTTGAGCCGTTTTTCACCACCAAAAAAGCGGGCTCCGGCTCCGGGTTGGGATTGGCCAAAGTTTTCGGAATCATCAAACAGCATCACGGTTGCATCACGGTTGCAAGCGAGCCCGGCCAAGGGGCCACTTTTCGCGTTATTCTGCCGGGCTACACGGAAGCTGCCTGGCCCGCCAACCCGGGGACGCCATCCGTAATGGCACCTCAAAAATCGCCCGGTGGAACCGGCACGATCCTGTTGGTGGAAGACGAATCCCCGCTGCGCAGCCTTTGCCATAATTTGCTGGCCCACCATGGATATCAGGTGGTGGAGGCGGCAAGTGGCGAAGCGGCGCTCCGGCGCTGGCAGGAACTCAAGGGGGCCGTGTCTCTGCTCTTCACCGATATCATGATGCCCGGCGGCATGGACGGCGTGGAACTGGCCCGGCGCCTGCGCCTGGAAAACCCGAACTTGAAAGTGGTCTTCACCAGCGGGCACAATCTGGACATGGATGGCCGGGAATTTCAATTAAGCAGTCCGGAGAATTTTGTGGCCAAACCTTGTTCCGCCGAACAATTATTAAACACCGTGCGGCGCGTCCTCCAGGAGAAAGTCTGAACCAGATGAAGCCACCGGAACCCATGGCAATTTTTGATACCTGATTTCCCGCGCCTGCAGCGCTTGCGATTATGCTTAAATTCATCCGCAATTTATTTCCCACCAAAGAATCTGAACCGCAGGAATTATCCTTTCCGCTATCCAGCGGCACGCGCAACGTGCTTGCCCCCAAGAACATTTGGGATCTGCCCAAGATCTGCCTGTGGTGTGACAAGCGCAGCTTTGCGGCCGTATCCAAGATTTACCTGGATGTGCTGCACCGGCATGCTTTGCTGGATCCCAAGATCAAGGAAAAAGGCACGAACGAAATCACGGATCGCGTGACTCACCTGAACCATTTCACCATTGAAGGCCGACCCTTTCGCTATTGGCATGAGGTGGCTCCTCATGCCATCGCCAATACTTACTGGGTGATCTGCTGGCGCGATTTAACCCCGGACGAAGCCGCCAGCATTCCCGCCATCGGTACCTCGTTTCAAATGGATCGGGAGCTGGGCATGATGATCGCTCCTTCGCAAGATGTGGTTTTTCTGCGCGGCGGACTGAAAGTCATCAACTGCGAAATCATCCCGCCCGATGCGCCCATTCCTCTGCCCTTTGACCTCAGCTTTACAGAAAACAAATTAAAGCAGAATGGCTGGAAGAGCGAACGGCTCAAGAAATCCATCCTCATTAACGGTTGAATCCCGTTTGCCGATGAGGGGCACTCGGCAGCCGGAAGCGCCGGAGGTTTTGCGGTTTAGCTGCGGACTTCGAGGCGCTTGCAAATCCGTAGGAGACGACGTGAGGAGAACCAGAGCTTCAAAAAGCAGCGACCTGAGGCCAATGAACTCCCTCTGCAGTCGTGCAAGGTAGGGTGCGTGGCCGTCTGCCAAGACCTCCGTGCGCGCCGTCGTGGCAAACCAAACTGCATCCATCTGCCGGTGACGTTTAGCAATGCATGCCCATCCGTCTGCCAAGACCTCCGAGCCAGCCGCCGTGGTATGGCGAACCCAAACGCGTCATGCTGTGGCAAGCGCAGCCGCGACACCGCTATCGCCCCCGCCAAGGCTTCCCGCCAGTCCGCCAACAATCGCCCACCGCCACAGCTCCGCATTTCCCGATTTCTGCTTTTCTCTTTTCGCTGCCCCCTGCCACCATTCTGTCCCTCAAAGCGCCCGAGCAGGCTCACTGCTCCAAGACGCTGTCGCGCGGCACTCAATGCCTGGCGCACGCGGAGCGTCTTGGACTGCGCCAGCCCTCTGGCGCTTTGTGGAGTGTTGCCAGACCAGGCGGCTTGGAAATTGCCGACGCCGTTGTTTGTCCACCCGCTGCGAGTTGGGACAACTCGCGCTCCGGGACAGCCGCCCCGGTGCGCGAGGCGACGGCTCCCAGCGATTGCAGCAAATCAGGAACGAGGTGCCCGCAAACGACCATTTGACCGTGCTCATCAAATTCCTGGTTGGCCACGCTCGCAAGAGCGCCGTAGGCGCGGAATAATTGTAGAAGCGTTGCTCGATAAATTCACAAAGCCCCGTCAGGGGCGGCATAGACCGGAGATATCGCTCCTGACGG
>CAISVF010000466.1 GCA_903888765.1 uncultured Verrucomicrobia subdivision 3 bacterium
ATGGAAATGGACGAACACCGCGCCGACCGCCAGAAAATCGAAGCCCGCATCGCCGAACTGGAAAAACAACTGGCCGATTACGCGAAAAAAACGGGCGACCACACCACGAATCCTGGAAAATGAGATTCCAATTGCCCCGTAGTTAAACTGCTGGCATATTTTGGCGATGAAACTGCGCGACAATCAAACTTTCATGTCGCTGTATTTCGATCCGAATGCAGTGGAATTTGCCACTGGCGAAGCGGACTCATTCCTTTCTATCGAGAACTGGGAGCGCAATACCAAGCAGTTTGGTCAGGTGGCAACACCCGAGCCGATTGCAGACTTGATGGCAAAGTGGGTGATGTCGGTAAAACCTGCCGCCGTGCTTGATCCGGCTGCAGGCTTGGGCGGGTTGTTAGCGGCTTGTCGGAAGTTCCAAAAGCAAACGGTTCTGATTGGCGTCGAGCGCGACACCGAAACATTGCAACGCGCAAAAACGTCCGCGCCCAATGGAACAAAGCTGATTCTGGCAGATTATCTCAAATCTGATGCCGGCCAGTTTGGTGGAATTATTGCCAACCCGCCGTATATAAAATCCCAACGACTGGATTATTCTGAAAAGGATTGGTGCTATTTCGAGGAACGATTCGGCACTCCTCTGGATCGCCTTACAAATATCTACGCGTTGTTCCTACTGAAGATTTGGGAAGACCTTGCGCTACACGGTCGCGCCGCTGTTATTCTGCCAGCCGAATTTTTGAACGCGAATTTTGGCGAAGAAATCAAGGAGCAGCTTGTGCGGATAATTCGGCCTGTGGCGATTACCGTTTTCGCGCCGTCGCTAAACATTTTCGAGGATGCGCTCACCACCAGCGTAATTGTGTTTCTGGAAAAAGGCCGTTCACCAAAATTGCCATGTTGGGTTAAGAGAGTGGACTCAATTGAGGACGCATCGCATTTCTTGAACGGGTTGCTTTCGGAGGCAGCGACGTGCGCAGGTGATGGCTGTGTTGAACTGAAAAAACTCCAACCTTGCACCAAGTGGCTTAATCCTTTGTTTAATGGTGAAAGGCCAACCGGTTCAGATGCGTTGTCGAATCGGGTTGGTGACTATTTCAATTGTCGTCGCGGCATTGCCACCGGAGCAAACGACTTTTTTTGTTTTAGCCGAGCCGACATCCGCGAGCATCATTTGACGGAAGCTCATGTTGAACCGTGTATCACCAAGGCCATTGATGCGGATGGACTCGTTTTCACCCCTGACAAATTTGATTCATTGGCAGCCCGCGAGCGCCGATGCTTTCTGTTGAATCCTTCACGCAATGGGCAAGACCTGATGCGTTATTTGAAACTTGGCGAGCAGCAAGGCATCCCGCAGCGGCATCTGCCAAGCCATCGGCCTGTTTGGTATCTTCCAGAAAACCGCACGGCTGCTGACATTTGGGTCGCCGTGTTTTCGCGCGCGTCGGTCAAATATATCCTCAACACTTCGGGCGCAAAGAATCTGACGTGCTTCCACGGCCTTTACGCCAAACCGGGTTGGGAGTCCATCGCCCCGCTGATGACTCTGTTTCTCAACAGTTCCGGCGGAAGCCGTTCGTTTTCGCAGGTAAACCGGTTTTACGGAGACGGACTCAACAAACTTGAACCCAAGGATGTGGAAGAAATGCCATGTCCGGCGATGACAAAGCTGAGTCAGAAAGAAGCGGCTGAACTTGTTGAAAAACTGGC
>CAISVF010000467.1 GCA_903888765.1 uncultured Verrucomicrobia subdivision 3 bacterium
GTCTGGAGTCTGATTCATTTGACTTTCGTTGCCGCGTCAGCCAGCAGTTTTTTTAACTGCACGGTTTCCGAAATGATATCCACCTCGTTGCAATGTTCCCAGTCAATCCAGACGTATTCCAGCGCGACCCAACCGGTGAACTTTTCGTTCGCAAGCGCCTGCACGACGCGCGGAAAATCAATCGTATTTTCCTTCAGTGGTGCTTGCAGCCTGCCGCGCCGCGCCCCGCGGGCGTGCAAATGCGTAGCGAATTTTGTCAACGGCTCGATGCGTGCGTCAGAAATCCCGGCGCGGGTGAAGTGCGCATAATCCAAGGTGAAACCAAGATCTGGAACGCGCTTCACCAAATCCAGCGCCCGCTCCGGCGTGTCTGCCAGCGAGCCAACATGCGGCTCGACGGCGACCTGAAGTTTCGCAGCCTTTGCTTGGGCTACCCGCCAGTTAAGTTCATCGGCACTGCGGGAGAGGGAGGTAAGTCTGGTTTCCCCGGAAAAAGTCACGCCCGGCAAAATCGTGATATGATTTGCTCCGGCGGCGTTCGTGTAATCCAGGGCGCGCAGAAACTGGTCGCGGGCAAAGGCCCGGCGCTTCGGTTCGGGCTGATTGATTGCAAACTCAAGGAAGCCGGCATGAATCTGTAAAAAAATATCCGATCCCTTGAGTCCGTGTGCCGCGAGGCGCCGTTTCAATTTTGCGCCGCTGGCGGCAGGCCGTTTAAGTTCGACGCTAGGCTTCAAATGACCATGCCCTTCGAACAAACCGATGTCGGCTGCCTTTAAGCCCAGCAGCGCAATGGTGGCGAGCGACTGATCCTGGGACAGCAGCGGGAAAGAAAAATCGGTGCAGCTTAAGTTCAGTTTCATGAGTCAGTTGGTTTGAAAATTCTGACCTCCGCGTGCCCGGGATTCCCGGTAAAGCGCGTCTAGCTTATCGAGGACGGCCGGGAGGCTGCGCCCGTCCCGCAAATATTCTTGCAAAGTCTTTCCGCCGTCCGTTTGCAACGCGACGTAGCCGCTGTAACGCGGGCGTAGGATGGCTTCGGATTGCGTCGTGCGGGTGTCACGAAAAAAGCCGCCGCCCAACTCATCTGCCAGCGAGTCGTTCCAAGCGGCTCGGTGTGAAGGTTGGCCGCCGGCATGAACATAAATGCCTTTCTGGACAATACTGCTCGCGACGAAGCGGGCGTAGTCGATTGCGGGCGTGATATTTTTACAATTCGCTGAAATCGCAATGCCAGTGCCGCCTAGCACGCTGCGCAGGCGCGAGCCCCCGGGTTCTAGCGACAGCAAATTTCCAAAGCGCAGCGGCTTAGGCGCAAAGTCGGGACGCGCATAGTTATTATAGGTGTAGGCGAAGGCGTTCCACGCGAAATCATCCGTCGTCGTCATGCGCTCGGCGACAAGAATGGGATTCAACTCAAAAATGTCGCGCGGCATTGGCTCGGTCAATTCGCGCAGCATTTCGGCGGCGCGCGTCATGGTTTCCCGCGGCGCAATTTCATCGGTCATCGTGCAGAAGTCAGCACCGAGCGCTTTCACCAGCATGAGGAAGTGTAAAAAAAGATCGGCAGGAAAACCCGGGATCACGGCGAGCTGACGCTGCGCTAGTGCCACGGCTTCCGCCCATGTCTGCGGCGGTTGCACTGCGGCGCGAGCGAGCAAGTCAGGTCGCCAACTTGGCGCCGGCGTGGCCGCATCTATCGGCAAGGCGAGGATTTTATTTTGCCAGACATAACTTTCAAAAGTCAGGCCGATGGAACTGTGCTTCAATTCGGCCAGGTCGGCGGCGGGAATAACTTGGGCCAGGTCGAGGGTAAGATTTTTCTCGAAGCAAAACCCCGCCCAGGGATGATCGATGATGATGAGGTCGAACTTCTGCGCGAGCACGTCAATCGGCATATGGCCAAATTCGTCCAGCGTGCGTTTCTGCCAGTGGATGCGGATGCCGCAGTGCGTCTCTTCATAGCGTTGCGCAGCGGCGACGAGCGGCGGTAGCGCACGGCTGTGATCCCAAGTGATACCGGTGAGTTGAACGGTCGGGGTCATTTTACGTTGCGGATGCTGATGTTATTCCCGTTTGAGGCTGAGGCGCACGCTGCTTCAATGATTTCCATGGAGGCGAGGCCGAGATCGCCGGGCGAACCGTTCGGGGCGCGGCCGGAAATCGCGTCAATGAAGTTAAGCGCAGGCAATTGCGCCGGATAAATTTCAGTTTCTGCGAGCGGTGTATAATCGGTTAGCTGTCCATCAAAAGCAGCCAGCGACAGCGTGCCACACCAGAGTTCGAGCTGCAAAACTGCCTGGCTGGCGAAGATGCGCACTTCGTAGTTGCGTTTCGCCAGCGGTGTCGCCCCAGTGCTGGCGAGCGAGACCAGCGCACCGTTTTCCATGGTTACAATTAGCGTGTTGTAAATGTCGTTCGGTGAACCGTCGCGATCAAATCGCGCAAAAACTGCCGCCGGACGAAGCCCGGTCAGAAAAGTCAGATACGCGGCTGCGTGCGACACCTGACAGAAAATTTGGCCGCCGCCGGCAACGGCGGGATCGTTGTAGGAACCCAAGCGCGGCTCCACATAGACATTTGCGATACCATGCGTGGGTGAGGTGTCAATGCCGCGCAGCAACTTGTCGATGGGATTTGTCATCAAGACGGAAATCATTTTGATTTCGCCGAGCGAGCCGGACTGGATCAATCGCCGCGCCTCAATACCGTGCCGAGTGAAATGCCACGGACAACTGATGAGTAGTTGCAAGTTACTCTTCGCTGCCAGTTCCACCAATTCGCGTGATTCGGCGGCGGTGAAAGTCATCGGTTTTTCGATCAAAACGTGGCGTCCGCTTGCGAGAGCCGCTTTAGCCTGGGTGTAGTGGACATTTGGAGTGGAGGCGACGATGACCGCGTCCAAATCCGTCAGCGCGAGAATTTCTTCGACGGTGGTGCAGGCGTATTTTGCGCCGAAGTCGCGCGCAATTTTTTCCGCTTTGGCGCGGTCACGGCTTTGCACGGCGACGAGTTCCGCGTGCGGATGCGATTTAACGGCAGGAATGTGCGCGAATGTCGCCCACCACCCCGCGCCAATCACTCCGATGCGAATTTGTTTCATGCCACGCGAAATTAATTTTTGCCGCCAAAAACGGCTTTGACCGCTTCGAGATAGCCCATTCCGTGAATGGATTCCGGTTCTAGACAACTGCCTTCGGGCCACTCGTTCCAAGCATTGATGGTAATGATTTTCGGCTGCGTCGGCGCGACGAGCAAACGCTGCTTGATAATCTCCAACGATTGCTGGAACGCAGCGGGCGTGTTGCCGGTGACCACCGGGTTCACGACGTGCGCGCCGGGATGGCTCCAATCGGCGCTGGCGGCTGCCCGCGGGCTGTTGTCCCAATTGATCATGGCGTTTGGAAAATACGGAATGGAATAATTTGTCACGGCACGCGCCCAGAAGGACAAATATTTCTCGCGACCCCAACTGTAATCGGATGTGGGAAACGTGCTGGAATTCAGCGCGCCGTGATGCACCCAGGTATAACCCGTGAGGCTGTCGAGCGCGAGGTCGTGGCAAAGCTTCGGCCAGCCGGGCGGGGTTTTTCCGCCCGGAAGATTCGGCTGACCCCAAACGATGGCATTGATATGCAGTCCGGGAAATCCGGCGGCGCGAACTTTGTCGCGGAATTTGTCCAGCGCGGTGCGGGCGTTTTCAATCGAGCCAAAGCTGGCGAGGAACTGGCTCATTTCGTAAATGGAAAAATACGGTTGGCCATCCACCAGCCAGTAACTGGGATGTTTGAAATATTTAGAGATAACCAGATCGCAAATTTTTTCCCACGTCGCGGGTGTGACTTTCCCGGGATACAACAGTTTGATATTTTTATCGGTGGGATTGTAGCCTTGAATATCATACCAATCGTGATTTGCCCACATGATCGCGAACTTTATGCGGGCGCTGTTGGTCGCATGGAGAAAACCTTCGTCCAGCGCTGCTTCGAGATATGGCCCGTCGTTGTAATAATACCAATCGAATATAAAAACGTTTACGCCGTAATCGGCGGCGGCGTTTATTTTTTTCGCCATGACTTCGGGCTGCGCTTCATTTTGATAGCCCCATAAAGGAGGCTTGGGCTGCAGGTGTCCGGGAAAACGGGGCTTGGCAGCTTTGATCTCATCCCATTCCGTGTAGCCCGGATATTTATTCTTGTCCCAACGTGGGTCCGGATGGGTACCGGGATAGTAGTAGGCGGCGACAGTGATGGGCGTGTTGGTCTCGCCGCGCGTGTGATTGCTGAAGTCGCCATGGTCAACTTTCCAAGTCGCCTGCGCCATCACGGTAAGGCCGGAAAGTGCGACCACATATAGCCTGACTGTCGCCAGCAATCTCATTTTCAGCCTTTGAAAGGTGAAAGCAACTCGCGTTTTAGTTCCACGCCGAAGCCAGGCTTATTTGGATCGAGCAACACTTTGCCATTCACCGGCAGCGGTTCCCCTTCCAGCACGCTGAAAATTGGCTGAATGTCCGTGCCTTTGCCGACGGAGAGGAATTCCGCATAGGGAGAATTCGTGTTGGCCATGACAAAGTGATAATTGTAAACACTGGAGCCGTGCGGGATGACCGGCATGTCGTAGGGCTTGGCCATCGCGGCGATCCAGCGCGTGGGCGTGAAGCCGCCGCACCATTGCATTTCCGGCTGAATAATGTCGGTGGCGTGATTGTGGATGATGTCGTGGAACGCTTTCGGATGGTATTCAAGGTTGCCGGTGGCAAGCAGAATCGGCGAAATGCGATCCCGCAAAATGCGGTTGCTCTCGGTGGCCCAGCCGTTTTGCAGTGGATCCTCAAACCACTTCACGTCGTAATCGCGAACGCGCTCGGCGACGCGGGTGGCGAACTCAATATCCCACGACAGGTAGCAATCAATCATGATTTCCATGTCTTCGCCCAGGTCGCTGCGGAGTTTGGCAATGAGCTTTTCCATCTTCTTGATGCCGTCGCGTCCACTTTCCACTCCCCATGGCGCGGCAATCTTTACCCCGAGAAAACCCCGGTCGCGCCACGCGTCCACATAGTCGGGATGAATCGTGACGTAGCACGGAATGGCTTCCTTGGTCTGGCCGCCGATGATTTTATAAACTGGAAGTTTCTGGGCCTTGGCGACCAAATCGTAGAGTGCCAGATCCACGCCGGCCATGGCCATGCTGGTTAATCCACCGAGTCCATAGGGGAGAGTCGAGCGATTCATCTGGTCCCAAATCAGCTCGATATTAAACGGATCCTGGCCGATGAGAAAGCGTTTCAGGTGCTGGTCAATAATGCTGCACGCGAACGCGCCGCCGCCGTAGTTTGCGCAAAATCCGCTCACTCCCTCGTCCGTGAAAATTTCAATGACGAACGGATCCTGCCCACCCCCCATCCACAACGAGCGAATGCGGGAATATTTGGGGTGGACCGACATCGGATTAGAAATCAGCCTCTGGGCCTGCCATCCGCCGCCCCAATATTGGGATTCCCCCATGGCTGCCCCGCGTGCGCCGGTATCGCCGGATTTGATGGTGTAGAGTTTGATGTCAGTGATTTTCATTTGGTGTTTGTGTTTGAAATTAGGGTCAAGCTTCCATCGCGGGCGACCGTTTGACGAGCCAAGGCGATTACCAAGTTGCGACAAACATTTGCCAAATTGCGCCAGTCCAATACCCTTGCCTGTGAGCAAATGACCGCTGAAGATGCGGGGAACAACTGCATAAAAGCCAATGAAATCAAGTTTTCATTATTTTTCGGTAGGCGACGAAGATTTATCTGGAGGGCTGTATCTTACTTCGTATGGTTGCAATATTGTGCCACCAAACCAGGCCTACCCGGGGCCGGGTCATCCGCGGGATTTCGACTTCACCTGGGCCAAGGGGCGGGTGCTGACCGATACGGCCTTGATCTATATCAGCGAGGGCGAAGGCTTATTTGAGCAGGAGTCAGGGGCCTTCCGCTGGAAACCCCGCCGCGCGGTTCTCCTGCCTCCCGGGGTTTGGCATCGTTATCGTCCGCAACTGGAAACCGGTTGGACTGAGTTTTGGCTGACCCTGAGCGGGGAATGGATGGGTCGGTTTTGGCAGAAGCACGCCGGCCAATGGCCCGTCCAGCCGATGGGGATGAGGGCCCCGGCGCGGTTTACCGAAGCCTTCAGTCGCTTCTGCCGGCTTGCCAGCCGGTGGATAAAGCAATCTCCCGACCGGCACAGCCTTTCCTTGTTGGCTCTCGGGCTCCAACTGGTTGGCCGATTGGTGGATGAACAGCCCAACAATCCGCCGCCGCCTGCCGATGATTTGACCGACCGGGCCAGGCGGTTTATTTTGAGCAACAGTCATCGGCAGCTTGATACCAAATTGATCGCCTCCGCACTCGGTGTCTCCCGTCGCACTTTGGAACGGCGATTTGCCGGAAAATCGGAGCGATCCCTCCGTGAGGAACTGGAGTGGCATCGCGCCCATCGCGCCATGAGGTTGCTGTTGGAGACCCGCCGCCCCATCAAGGAAATCGCCTACCTCTGCGGATTTAGTGAGCAACGGGGCTTGATCCGCGCGTTCAAACGCTGGCATTCACAATTGCCGAGTGCCGTTCGGCGCTAGCTCAGGCTCGCCTGCGCTAGGTCCTCCTCAAAGCGCTGCCTCGCTCAACCGTTATTGAGAGCTGATTCTGGTTCAATTTCATGTATTTTATTTGCGAATGGATGGACGTTGCAGCTAATATCTGGTCAATGCCTAGACATGTGTCCGCGCGGAAAGCTAAACCCAGATTGCAGCCCAAACCCACTTGGCATCAGAAAAAAATGCGCAAGACGGGAATCACTTTGGCAGTACTTTTTGTAATCGGATTTGCGACCGTCTTTTATTTTATCGCCCAATGGCAGAATCTCCCCACGCGATAAACTGGAAAATGCGCCTGGCTATCTCCGCATTAAGTCAGGTGGGAACCTGTGTTCGGTCCGGCTGCATTTCATTTTTATTGGCTGGATCGCATTATTCATAACGCAAGGCTTCGATTGGATCCAGGCGGGATGCTTTCCAGGCGGGGTAGTAGCCAAAGACCATGCCAACGGTCGCGGAGACGGCAACCGCAGCTACGATTGCGGGCAGTGAAGCAATGGTGGGCCAGTGCAGCAAAACGGTGATCGCCAGGGATGCGGCGCGTCCGAGGATAATCCCCACGACGCCTCCCGCGAGGCACAGCACGATCGCTTCCACCAGAAATTGTTGCAGGATATTTTGCGCGCGCGCGCCTACAGCCATGCGCAGTCCTATTTCGCGGGTTCGTTCCGTTACTGACACCAACATGATATTCATGATGCCGACGCCCCCAACTACCAGCGAAATTAACGCCACCACCAATAATAGATTGGTCATCACCCGGCTGGTGGAGGCGAGGGCTTGTGAGATTTCGGTCAAATCCCGAATCCGAAAATCATCTGGCGCTCCGGGCTGTAGATGGTGCCGCTCGCGGATCAAGGCGGAAACCTGGCGGATGGCGGCTGGGATGTCTTGCGGGGTGGCTGCGGAAATCCAAATGTCATCCAGATCGGTAAAACGGGTCATTTGGGGCAAGTCTGCCAACTGCATGACCGACGGTTGCGGAAACAATTGAATCAATTGGTTGGGATAGATCTGATTTAAGGTATTGACGGAGCTGGCGGCGGTAGTACCGCCACCCGCCCCGGCGGATTGGCGCACGCCGGTAATGCGGAATTTCACGGTTGTCCAAGGTGCAATTACGATGTCATCCTGATCACGCCCCATCATGTTGGCCCCTTTGCGGGCAAGGATTCCAACGACCTTCATGCCCACATTTTTGACGCGGATTTCCTTTCCGATGGGTGATGCGGTGCCAAACATTTGGCGAACGATGGTTTGCCCGACGACACAGACGGTGGCAGTGCCACGAACATCGTCCATGGTAAAGCCTTCACCATCCGCGAGCGTCCATCTGCGGATGGTCAAAAAATCCGGAGTCGTTCCCAGAATGCGGTCGGGATTCCAATTGTGATTGCCAAAAATGATTTGGCCACGGCAATCCACACTGGGGGCGACCCATTTGACGGCACTGCATTCCGCGCGAATCGCATCGGCATCCGCCGGGGTGAGCGTGACTCTCCCGCCACCGCCAGAACTGACTCCACCCACCATGCTATCAGTCGGATCCATCTGGATCACATTCGCGCCCAGACTGGCGATGGTCTGTTCGATGGAGGAAGAAGATCCTCGGCCAATCTCCATCATGGCAATCACCGCTGCGATACCAATGATAATGCCGAGGCAGGTTAATAGAGAACGCATGATGTTTCGCCGCAGCGCATGCAGGGCCAGTCGCAAAGTGCGGTATATACCGTTAATTGTTTTCCAGCCGGTCAGTTCAGGAGGCTGCTCGTGGCTGCCAGTGGACGGAACTTCGAATGCGCCTGCGGGACAGGGGCTTAGCGGGGCGCCTTCCTCCAATATCATGCCATCCTTGATGCGGATTATCCGGTTAGTGTGGCGGGCCACGTTTTCATCGTGGGTGACTATGATGATCGTGATCCCCTCCTCCTTATTGAGTTTTTGGAACATCCGCAGCACATCTTCCGCCGTGCGCGAATCCAAATTGCCGGTCGGCTCATCCGCGAACAGCACTGGCGGATGGTTGATCAGGGCGCGGGCGATGGCCACCCGTTGCTGCTGGCCGCCGGAAAGCTGGGATGGTTGGTGATCCATCCGCTCGCCCAGTCCCACCAGCTGCAACATCTTTTCAGCCCGGTCGTGGCAGGCTTTATCGGATAAGTGGGCCGCCGTGTAGTTGAGCGGCATCATCACATTTTGCAGCGCGCTGGCCCGGGGCAGCAGGTTGAAGTTTTGAAAGACAAAACCTATTTTGTGGTTTCGCACCACGGCTCGCTGTTCGGCTGCGATGGCGGAGATTTCCTGCCCCTCCAACCAGTATTGCCCCGCCGTCGGCCGGTCCAGGCAGCCGAGAATATTCATCAGGGTGCTCTTGCCGGAGCCGCTCACCCCCACCAATGCAATTAATTCGCCGCGTTCAATTTTAATCGATACGTTCTGCAGCACCGGGATTTCCAATTCTCCTCGCCGGTAGATCTTCTGAACGTTTTCAAGTCGAATGAGTTCCATGTCTTCCGGTTGTAAATGAGCCAGCCAAGTTTCCTAGCGACGGATAATTTGCGGGACAAACGGGTTTTTTGTGCCGGCGGCGGATTGGTCTAAAAGCTCGCCGGTGACGACCTCCTGTCCGGTCTGTAGATGGTCGGTGATGACTGCGGTATTTATGCCATCGGACGTGTTGAGGGTGACGCTTGCAGGTCGAACATAATCACCGTCGCGCAGCCAGACTACTCCGGTGCGATCTTTGGAATTTTTTCCGGCCTCGGTTTCGCCGGCTGAGACCTCCATCGGATTTTGCAAACGCACGTCCGGTGCGATTTGCTCCGGTGAGGCTGGGGACCAGCGCAGCGCGGCATTGGGGACCAGCAGGACATCTGACTCTTTGTGAACGACGAAATGCACGTTGGCGGTCAGATAGGGCAGCAACGTCTGGTCTGCATTCTCGGTGTTGACCTCCACCGTGTACATTACCACGTTCTGCGTCATGGTGGCATTGAGTCGCACCTTGCCAACGGAGGCTTGAAACTGCCGGCCGGGAAAGGCGTCGCAGGTAAATGTGACCGGCGAACCGGGGATAATCCGTCCCACATCCGCTTCATTGACCGCCACCCAGATCTGCATGCGCTTCAGATCTTTGGCGATGAGAAACAAACTGGGCGCATTAAAACTGGAAACCACGGTTTGGCCAATGTTTACACGCCGGTCAATGATAACACCTTTTACCGGCGACCGGATGATGCAAAAATCAAGATTGCGCTGGGCTTTTTCCAGCGCTGCCTGCGCCTGAACTATGGTGGCCTTGGCCTGGCCGATGGCTGCCTCGCCGACCGCGACATTCGCCCTGGCTATTTCGAAATTCGCCTGCGCCGTGTCAAAGTCCACTTGGGCAATTAATTTGGAACGATTTAACTCCTGCGCGCGCCGCCATTCGGCCTGGTTCTGTGTCAGCCTCGCTTTCATTTGGTCAAGATTGGCGGCGGCGCTCAATTCCCCCGCTTTGGCCTGCTCCATCTGCGCCTGAGCCACGGCCAGGTCGGCGGTATAAACCGAATCATCAATCTTTGCAAGAATCGCCCCTTCATCCACCACCGACCCGTAGTCAATCGTTTTTCCGGCTACGTCGGTCCCAAAACCCTTGATTAAGCCTGCCACTTGCGCGCCAATATCCACGACTTGCACCGGCTCAATGGTTCCCGTGGCACTGATGGTGGCGGACACGTCACCTCGCTTCACTAGCGCGGTGCGGTAAGCGGGTTTGGCGTTGCTGTGAAGGTGCCACCACCAACCTCCACCAGTGCAAAGCAGCAGCGTGGCGAACAGAATAAGGGCGGGGCTTTTCGGAACACGTTTCATGGAACCTTAATGATTTTACACAGCTTGAGACAAAATTGAAGTTCCTTCGGTTACGCATCCGGGCGGGTTGAGTCATGGCCTTGCTTCGTCAAAACTACAGCAAAACCATCCAGCGGCAAAGGCCCTCGGTCGCTGGAAGAGTTTGGCATTCACCCGGTTTTACCTGCCACAATACCCGCATTCCCGTCCACCAGTAAGCCTGCCTAATTCGTCTTATTGGATCGCCAGCAGTTCCACCTCAAAAACCAAAGTGCTATTGGCCGGAATCTTCGGACTGGGACTGTTGGGACCATAAGCCAGATTGGCGGGAATCTCGAATTTGAATTTGTCGCCGACTTTCATCAGTTGCACCCCCTCAGTCCAGCCCGGAATTACCTGATTCAGCGCGAAACTGATCGGTTCACCTCGTTCCACAGAGCTATCAAAGACAGTGCCATCTAGCAGGGTACCATGGTAATGCACTTTAACGGTGTCGTTCGCCCTGGGGGAAATGGTACCGCTGCCATGTTTTAAAACCACATACTTCAGGCCGCTGGCAGTGGCAGTCATGCTGGCGGCATCGGGCTGGGCCAACGTTACTGGCACTGGGTTGCTTGCCGTGTTTGCCTCAGCTTTTTGGGCAGTCTCCGGCCCGGGCGAGGAAGCCGTTTCCTTGGAGCAGCCAGCCAAAACGGATGCCACAGCCAGAGTAAAAACAATGCGAATAATCATGGGATTCTGAATGAATTAATTTTGTATAGCTTGTGGGACGGCTGAGCCAGCGTCAAGCTTGCCAGGCTAAATTTCATTCCCGGTCGGGCTTTTTAAGCCGGCCGATTTTTTCCTTCAGCTCGGTGAAAATCGGCTGCGCGCGGAGTTTTTTCAAGTCAGGATCTTTGGCCAGCCAGTTAAAATCCCGGTAGCCAAGTTTGATCGCATGGTCCAGTGCCGCGGCCGCCCGGTCAAACTCGTCAGTCAGCGAATAGCTGCAAGCCAGGTTATAAAACACCAGGGGATTTTCCGGTTCAAGCCGCGCCAGTCTTTCGTCCACGTGCAGTCCGTCTGTGAAACGCCCTCGCTGGGTGTAGTGGTCACCGAGAATTTGCAGGGCATCCACATATTCAGGATCACGACGAACCAGACCCTCAATGAAACCAATCTTGGTATCAAGGTCCCGTTGTTCCGAGGTGGTCAGTTTTTTTCTGGTGCTGTTTTTAGCCGGCATACGACTTCCGGATTTTTTACGACTGGACGGAGCAAGTCAAGCGGCGTGCGTGCCGCGCATCAAAATTTCTGAAGCTTTTTCCTAAAACTTCACTTGCCATTCGCTCGTGCTTGTGAAAAATTTCACGAAGTAATTTTATGGCACACGTTAAACTGCATATTCCGGGACCGGTTGAAGTCAGCGAGAAAACCTTTAAGGCATTTTGCTCGCCGATGATCGGTCATCGCGGCCAGGGATTCAAGGATCTCTACGCTAAAATACAACCACAATTGCAGACGCTGCTTTCCACCCGGCAGCTCGTTTATCTCTCCACCTCTTCTGCCTGGGGGGTGATGGAAGGAGCCATCCGCAATCTCGTGCAAAAAAAAGTGTTAAACTGCATGTGCGGTGCCTTTTCGGACAAATGGCTGGATGTCTCTAAAAAATGCGGCAAGCCAGCGGAGGCTTTGCAAGTGGAATGGGGATCGCCGATTCGCGCCGAAGCGATTGACCGGAAACTTGCCACGGGGGAGTTTGATGCAGTCACCTTGATTCACAACGAAACCTCCACGGGTGTCATGTCGCCGCTTGTCGAAATCGCGGCCCTCAAGCAGAAGTATCCAGATGTCATGTTTATTGTGGATGCGGTGAGTTCCATGACCGCAGTGCCGCTGAAATTCGATGAATTGGGCATTGATGTTCTCCTCGCCGGTACGCAGAAGGCCTTTGCCCTGCCACCCGGCACCGCCGTTTTCGTAGCCTCGCCAGCGGCCCTCGCGAAAGCCGCAACCGCCAAAGATCGCGGTTATTATTTCGACTTTGTCGAATTCCAAAAGAATGCTGAGCAAAGCATGACCCCCAGTACCCCGAGCATTGGCCATATCTATGCGTTGTCTTCCAAGCTGGATGATTTCATTGCCGAAGGCTTGGAAAATCGTTATGCCCGTCACGCAAAAACCAACCAGATGGTTCACGACTGGGCGGGGCGACACGGTTTCACCTTGTTCCCTGAGGAAGGCTTTGCTTCGGTCACGTTGACCTGCGTGAACAACGGCGCCAAACCCGGAGGCCGCACCGTGGATGTGGCGAAACTTCAGAAGTTGGTCAAAGATCGGGGTTTCCTGATTGATGGTGGCTACGGCAAAATTAAAGGCCTTACCTTCCGCATCTCCAACATGGGCGATGAAACCGAGGCAAGCATGAGTCCTCTCATTGTGGCTTTAGATGAAGCCATGAAGGTGCTTTAATTGTCTTTCTGCAGGCGTTGAATTGCCACCAGTGGTTACTTGGGTAACCACTGGTTTTTTATGCCGTGAGGGTGTGATCCGCTTTTTACCCTGAAAGGAAGTTTCTGCCTGACAATCCCAGGGTGGCTTTTGTCGCTTGATCAGGCAGTCCGTCTCTGGATGAAAATTTCAAAAAACGGCTCTGGCCTTCGGGGCTGGCATCGTCTAAATCAATGGAATAATTTTTTTATCAATTAGTGGAATGGCTATGTCTCTGGCACAGTGAGCCGAAATGAAAACGCGTCGCAACTATCCGCTCCTGCTGGTCAGCCAGTTTCTCGGGGCGCTCGGGGACAACGCCATCCTTGCCATCATCCTTGGCCCGCTGATGAAGGCCTTTGCCGAAGGCAAGGTCACCAGCCCCGAACAAAGCATCGCCAACATCGGGTACACCAGTCTGTTGTTCGTGCCGTACCTGATCTTTGCCTCGCTCGCCGGTTACGTAAATGACCGCTACTCCAAAACGCACTGGCTGGCGTTGGGCAACGTCGTGAAACTTTCCGGTGCCGCCTTGGCGGCGCTCCACGCCACGGTTGGCAACTGGTCCCTGGCCGCCGGTTATTTTGTGATCGGCATTGGCGCATGCTTTTACTCGCCCGCCAAGTACGGCATCCTGCCGGAAATTGTCGCGATGGAAAAGCTCGTCAAAGCCAACGGCATGGTCGAGCTGCTGACGCTGGTCGCCATACTTATCGGCAATATCGCGGGGGCTGTCATCGCCGATCAGGTTAATGCCCAAAAACTTAGTTCATTGGCGGCTTACGGAATGGTTGCTGGCATCTATGGAACTTCGCTATTCCTCAATCTCCTGATGAAGCGCACGCCGGCTTGCCCGGACGTAAGATTTCGTGAAAACACCTCTGAATTCTTCCTCAATGTCCGCCAGCTCTTTGCTAGTCCCCGCCTGCGCCGCATTCTGGTTGGCACTGGCTTGTTCTGGGTTTGTGGCGCGCTGATGAAGATGAATTTTCAACCCTGGGGCCAGCAGGTCTTAAAGCTGGAAACGATGACCAAAGTGGCCTTGCTCGGACTATGGTTGAGCATGGGCGTGATGTTGGGCAGCGTGCTGGCGGGGTACCTCCATCGGGTGGGCGATTTACGTCGTACGCGACTCTACGGCGCACTGCTGGCCGGGGGTGTCGGTGCGCTGGGAGCAGTTCAGATGTTGACCGAGGCTGGCTTGCCGTGGCCGAGGCTGTTTGCCATTGGGGTGCTTATTGTGGCAGGCGTGTTCGCCGGACTATTTCTCATCCCGCTCAACGCCGCGCTGCAAGCCGAATCGCATCAAGGCAAGCTGGGCAAGACCATCGCCACGCAAAATTTCATCGAAAACACTGCCATGCTGGCTGCCGGAGGGTTCGCTTATCTGAACGTCAAAAAGGGGTTTGATCCGTCGCAACTTTTCTTCTGCCTCGCCGCTCTCGTTGCTGCTGTGGTGGCCTGGCTTAAAATTCCCTTGAAGGCTATTAAAAAATAGGCGTCACCGCCTCCACCTTGACTAACGCCAAACTTCCTCCCCTCCGAGCCTTTTTGCCTTCCGCTGATACAGATTCTACGCGAAGAAATGAAATGATTTAACCACCTATGAAATTCTTGTTCCATCTTCTGGTTCGCCTGTGCTTCCGCTTCCGCTCATACCATGCGGAAGTGCTCAACTCTCCCGGTCCATTGCTACTCATCCCGAACCACACTTCCTGGCTGGATTGGATGTTCCTGATCGTGTGCCTGAGGGATAATTGGAGATTTGTCACTTCCAGCACCACCGCCCAAAAGAGTTGGCTGCATCGGCTCATCATGCTCAACCGCCACACTTTCCCGGTGGATACCACCTCGCCTTACGCGGTGAAGCGCATGGCGGAATATTTGGCCGGAGGCGGTAAACTGGTGCTGTTTGCCGAAGGGCGTCTTTCGCGCACCGGCACCTTGATGAAGCTATTTGATGGCACAGGCTTTCTCATCTACAAAACAAAGGCCAAGGTCATCACCGCTTATGTGCGCGGCGCGAGCGTTCTGCCTTATTCTCCAAATCCCAACGCCAAACGGTTTTTCCCCCGGGTAACCCTGCACTTCAGCGATCTCCTGGTGGCTCCGGGTTTAGATGGACACAGCACCAGTCAGGCCCGGGCCACACTGACCGCCTGGCTGCGCGACCAGCTGGTTCGGCAGCAGTTCGAGGTGGAGATGGATTTCGGAGCTAAAAACCTTTTTGCCGCAGTCGCGGAAACGGCCAGGCAAAAACCCGGATTCCAGGTTTTGGAAGATGTCAGCTTGCAACCGCTGACCTATCGGACACTGATGGTCGGGGCGGAGGTGATGGCGAGTGTTTTACAGGACCGCTTGGCGGCCGATGCGCGGGTGGGATTATTGCTGCCCAATGTGAATGCCATGCCGGTTGCCATTCTCGGGTTGTGGAGCTTGGGCAAGGTGCCTGCCATCCTGAATTTTTCCACCGGCACGGCCGGTATGCTGGCTTGTGCGAAACTTGCCGGCTTAAAACAGGTGATCACCTCGCGACTATTTCTTGAGCGGGCCCGACTGAACGCGGACGATTTTACCCGCGCCGGACTGGAGTTGCTTTATCTCGAAGACGTGCGTGCCAACATCTCCAGCGCCCGGAAATTTTTCGCGCTGCTGCGCTACCAGTTGCGCCTGCCGGCGGTGGGTCGTAGTCTGGCCGCCGGCGACACCACAGCGGTGGTTATTTTTACCAGCGGCTCGGAGGGTGTGCCCAAAGGCGTGGAACTGACCCATGGAAATATCCTCGCCAATATCCGCCAGATCCTCGCCGTCACCGACCTGACCGACCGGGATCGACTTTTCAATTGCTTGCCGCTCTTTCACAGTTTCGGTCTCGGCGTGGGCACCTTGCTGCCATTGGTGCGCGGGCTTTACGTATTTCTTTATCCCTCGCCCCTGCATTATCGCCTGGTGCCCGCGCTGATCTATGATCGGAATTGCACCATTTTTGCGAGCACCAACACGTTTCTCAACGGCTATGCTCGCAAAGCCCATCCATATGACTTCAGCAGCCTGCGCTACTTGTTCGCTGCGGCGGAGAAATTGCAGGAAGCCACCTCGCTTACTTGGTCGCAGAAATACGGAGTGCGGATTCTGGAAGGCTATGGAGCGACCGAATGCGCCCCTTGCGTGAGCCTCAATACGCCGTTGGAACCGCTTAACGGCTCCGTGGGCAGGTTCCTGCCGGGGATGGAACACAAACTGGAACCCGTGGAGGGCGTGGCGAAAGGTGGCCGGCTCTTTGTGCGCGGGCCCAACGTGATGAAAGGATACTTGAATTCCGACGCCAATGCCACGTTCCAAGCTCTCAACGGCTGGTATGACACAGGCGATATCGTTTCCGTGGACGCGGGTGGGTATCTGCACGTGCTGGGCCGGATGAAACGCTTTGCCAAGGTAAGCGGTGAGATGGTCAGCCTCACGGCGGTGGAAGACGCGCTGGCTGGGGCGTTCCCGCATTACGGGTTGCGGTGTCAGGTGGCTGTCATTACACGTCCGGATGAGGACAAAGGGGAAGCGCTCGTGGCCATCTCCAACGAACCCAGACTGACGTTGGATGAAATCCGCACCGCCATCAAAGCCCAAGGACTGTCGAATTTAAACGTTCCGCGCGAGCTCCGCGTGGTGCCCGACATTCCGAAGCTTGGTACGGGCAAACTGAATTACCGCGAACTGCAGGCGCAGATAATTGGGGGGAAAACCATCTAAGCTCGCCAACAATTTTTTCACAAGTGGACCAACTAAAACCACTAAACCATAGCCAAGACGACTAAATTTACGGCATCAGAAAAACGCCAAACGCCCATTGCTAATCCACTGCGAATATATTATTTACACTTATAAAAATGAGTTCAACATTGTATAAAACAGCCTGTTTTGGCGGGCCTTTTTTGAAGCGTGCGGATTTGCCCCAACATCAAACCCGCCTTAAATTCATTTAGAGCTTGTCTGAAAAAGGAAAAACGCACAAAACGCTTGATTTGACTGGCTATTTTTGAGTTTTTCATTCGCGGTAGCGCAATTGAGGCGATGAAAATCGCCACTTACGATACCTACCTGACCCAGAACCAATGGCGCTTGCTGCGCCGCTTTCTGCCCGCCGCCAAGAAACGCGGTCGCCCGCGGACCGCCTTGCTCGAGGTAATCAATGCCATCCTCTATTTGGTCAAGACCGGGGCCCAGTGGCGGCTACTGCCCAAAAACTTTCCACCCTGGCAAACCGTCTATCATCATTTTCGCCAGTGGACCCACAACGGTCTGCTGGCCCGGCTCCACGACCGGCTCCGCACCAAAGTGCGGTTGGTCGCCGGTAAGGCGCCGCAACCCACCGCTGCCAGTCTCGACAGCCAGACTGTGCGCGCCAGCGCACACGGCGGCCAAGTCGGCTACGCTGCCGCCAAGAAAACCAAGGGCCGCAAGCGTTTCCTGCTGGTGGACACCCTGGGGTTGCTGCTGGGCGTCACGCTCGAACCCGCCGATTGCCCCGAGCGCCAAGGCGCCCGCACTCTGCTGGCGGCGGTCTTGGCCGACTATCCTCAACTGCTCAAACTGTGGGTGGACGGCGGCTTCAGTGGACCGGAGTTCGCTGCTTGGGTCCAGACGCAAGACCCCAACTGGTGGTGGAAGTGGTCCAACGTTTGGCCGAGGTGTCCGGCTTCCAGGTGTTGCCCAAACGCTGGGTGATCGAGCGTACCTTTGGCTGGCTCATGCACTGCCGTCGCTTGGTGCGCGATCATGAACAAACCACGGCTTTTGCCGCTGGTTGGATTTACCTCGCTATGCTCCGCCTCATGCTCCGCAGACTCGCATGAACATTGAACCATTTTGACTTTTCAGACGACCTCTAAACCTCCACTCTGGTTCAGGGAGCAAAGTGTGAACTTTTTTCATTAGTAAAATTCTCATCCCGGCCTCTTCCCGTGGAGAAGTGGAACGTATTTCGGTTGCTGGGGCGATATTGGCAGGGGGCTTTGCGGGTGCCATTGAATAACTGACACATTCTGGTTCGCCACGACCGTGTGCAGCGGAGGTCCTGACAGACGGGTCTAGGCAGACCGCCAGTCTTTGCAGACGGCGATATGAGGACGACGGGAGGCAGAGCGTTTCGGTTATTGGCGCGCAAGGGAAAAGCGGAAATTAGGAAATACGGAGCTGTGGCGGCGGGTGATGCTGGGCTGGCTGGCTTGTGGGCAGCCTTGGCGGGGGCGATAGCGGTGTCGCGCTGCGCCTTGCCACCGCAATCCATGATGCTTTGGGTTTGCCATGCCACGGCGGTCTGGGCAGATGGGTCTGGGCAGACGGCCACCTGCCTTTTTGCGAACACATTTAGGTTTAACGCTCGCCCTCAC
>CAISVF010000468.1 GCA_903888765.1 uncultured Verrucomicrobia subdivision 3 bacterium
TAAAGCCTCGCCAAAAACCATAAATTCTCGCAGCCCATCGCTACACATTTTCTGTCAATGCACTAATTCTACTTTGTTGAAATAAATATTATTTTTCAGGTGATTCCCAGTAGGAGCGACTTGTTGCCCGCCGCTGTGGCGGCGGGCGCTGACTGAACCATAAAATCAAACTGAACCGGGCGGAAATTGAACCGCCCAAATAAAAAATGGCGCTGGCGGATTGGACCGCATGGCGCGACGCTGCATGTCGTGGTGCGCTGACTATCAAAAACATTTCCGGATGCAACGCCGGGACATGGGCGATCATGCCCGGCATTACCTGACTGGGCTGTTGGGGCGAAACGTCCGCAAAAGCATCGGGCGGATTGGGGAAGAACTCGCGGAGAGCAACTATCAGGGGCTGCAGCAGTTCATTAGCGATTCGCCCTGGGATGAGCAGGCAGTTTTACGCCAGGTGCGCGGCGAGGCTGAAGCCCTGCTGGGTAGCCATCGGGACACGGCGCTGTATTTGGATGAGACCAGCTTCGTCAAAAAGGGGAACGCCTCCGTGGGGGTACAGCGGCAGTATTGTGGGCGGTTGGGTAAAATTGAGAACTGCCAGGTGGGTGTATTCGCCTGCCTGGGGCGGGGCGAACGCACGGCGCTGGTGGACTTCCGTTTATTCTTGCCGGCGAGTTGGGCGAATGATCCCGCCCGCTGTCAGAAGGCCAAGGTGCCCGCCGCCGAACAACGGCATCAAAACAAAGCTGAACTGGCACTGGCGCTGGTGCGAACCGCCCGGACCGAAGACCTGAGCTATCAATGGGTGGGCGGCGACGAGGTTTATGGCAACAACCGGAACTTGACCGACGCGCTGGACGATGCCGGGGAAAGTTTCCTGATGGACATTGCCGCCACCCACCAACTTTGGGATCGGGATCCTGCGGGGGCAGTGCCGGCGGCGGGTTTGAGGCGCCCCCGGAGCCGGCGGGTAGCCACCGCCGAGCAAGCCGTTAAAAAAGGCGCCGCCCAATGGGCCGCCGCGCACTTTGCCGCCGAGAGCCGGGAGGTGTTGCTGCGGGAAAGCACGCGCGGCCCGCTGCGAGCCAAGCTCTGGGTCAAAGCCGTTTGGCAATGGGAGCCGGCGGAGCCGGCGGCCCGGCGGCGCTGGCTGGTCATCTGACAGGAAGCGGATGGCACCTGGAAATACAGCCTGAGCCACGCCGCCCCAGACACCACTGGGGAACGGCTGGCGTATATGCAAACCCAGCGGTTCTGGATCGAACGCGCCTTGCAGGACGCCAAAAGCGAATTGGGTATGGCCGACTACGAAGTGCGCGGCTGGCGCGCCTGGCACCATCACCAAACCATGATCTGCCTGACGCTGCTCTTCACCCTGAAAGAACGCTTGGCCCACGCAGCTGACGTGCCGCTCTTAAGTGTGCGTGACATCGTGGACCTGCTGGAAAGCTATCTGCCTCGCCGCTCCCGGGAACCCGCAGCCGCCAAGCCCGCCAAAAAGCCATCAACCACGCCAGAAAAAAGCCTGTCCAACATAGCCGGTTTTTGACAAAGTAGAAATAAGGTCACTCAAGAAGGCCATTGCCTTTGGCCGCCAGGTGATTCAATTTGATAAGTAAATAAATTCTATCCATCATGGCTACGCTTGTATTCGATATTGAGACCTCCGCCCAGCCGCTAGAAAATTTCGACGAAGCCCAGCAGGAATACCTCTTCCGCGAAACCGAGAAAATCGATGACGCCATGGCCAAACAGGCCAAGCGCGAAGAAATCACCCGGTTCATGAGCCTCTGGCCGTTCACCTCGCAAGTCGTCTGTATTGCCATGCTGAATGCCGAATCCCTGCGCGGTCAGACTATATACCTTGCCGAAGATTTTGAGGACGATGCGGATGAGGCGGGCCCCGTGGAATTCGTACCCTGCGCCGATGAGACGGAGTTGCTCACCGCCTTCTGGGACGTAGCCAAACACTATGACAACATCGTGACTTTCAATGGTCGCGGGTTTGACGTGCCTTTCATCTATTTACGCTCCGCGGTGCTCAATGTGCCGATCACCAGGAAAAACTGGCTCGGGTATCGTTACGCCGTGGAACCACACTGCGATCTGGCGGAACAACTCACCTTTTACAGCGTGAGCGGACGCGACGGAGCCGCCCGCCGCTTTAATCTGGATTTTTATTGCAAGGCTTTCGGTATCGAGTCCCCCAAGAGCGCCGGAGTGACCGGAAACGACGTATCCTCGCTCATGGCGCAGGGGAAATTCCACGAAATTGCGGAATACTGCCTGCGCGATGTGCGAGCCACCGTGCATCTTTACAAAATCTGGAAAGAACGGCTGGCGGGAATCAAATAGCCCACCAACCGCAACCTTGATCAGGAAGACGGCTTTTAGGTCTCCGCCCTACACAACACCGCAGCCTGCCGGCAGATCAGTTCCAAAAAGCACGCAACTTGCTAAACGTGCGTCGCAGCAAGGGAGGGGTTGATTGTGCCACCGGCTGGCCTGGATTACGACGTTTGACGCGCCGTCGAGGATACACCTTAGGATCAGCGTCATGAGCCGGACAACGAATCCGATCCGCCAACTGCTTGAGTTCGAATGATTTCAGCAAATAATCGGAGGCGCCCTCAGTCAAGGCCCGCTCGCGCCATTCCGGATTCCAGCAGGTGGTGAACATCAAAACCCGAGTGGTAGGCGTAAGCGATTTAATCGGCCGTACCGCATCCAGGCCATTGCGTTCTCCCATCTGCACATCCAGTAAAATGACATCCGGGCCAGGCTTGCTAGCCAGCGCACTTAACAAATCATCAGGCGAGGAGAAATGACGGGCACATTCAATTCCTTCCTCCAACTCCAACAAATCGCCCACGATCGACCGCAACCGGTCATCATCATCCACCAGCCATACTTTCACCTTCCGGCCATTAAATTCTCCTGCCAACACCGGGGACATAGCGGCGGATACTGGAACCGTATTCAAATTTTTCATCAAATAATAATACAGCTATTCCAATGCCAAAAATGCAGCTCAACATACCAACGCCCCTATTTTAGGGAGAATGCAGCGCAAAAAAAGTTTCGCTCATCACCGAAAGACCAGACCAACGGCAAACCTGTGTCGATATTTTTTCAATCTGGCCAGGATGGGCCATTTCCACCAGCCGACCAGTCGATGGAGTGGATTAATTCGCTTCGACGCACAGAAAGATGGTGTCAGGATTCGTCTTAAGAGCCACCGATTTTAAAGTTCCGGGAATCAAACCAAATTGACCGGGCTGAAGATGGATCGAAATGGTGCTGGCGGGGTCAATCACCTCAACCCCACCCTGGACGACGGCGATGATACGTAAAACCTCTCCAGCCAAGTTTATCGTCTGCACACCGGCAACCTTCATCTCTTGCACGTTAAAGAGTGGATCCTGCACCAAATGCCGATATTGGAATTGCGGAGCCTGATTATATTTTGAAGCTACCAGTTTGGGCTCGAAATCCTTAAAATCAATGCTGGCGAGCGATTGCGGGATGTGTAGTTCCCTCGGCTGACCATCCAGCCCAAGACGATTCCAATCGAAAACACGATACGTGGTATCTGAATTCTGCTGAATTTCAAATATTACCAGGCCGCTGCCAATGGCATGAACGCGGCCGCTAGGAAGAAACATGGTATCCCCCGCGTGCACGGGAATTTGATGAAAACAATCCGCCACCTTGCCATCAACAATGCGGTTTTCAAATTCCGCACGGGTCACCCCCTGCTTGAGCCCGACATACAAGCTGGCGTCCGGAGCTGCATCCGTCACATACCACATCTCTGTTTTAGGCTCCCCTTTTAATTCCGCCGCCCGCTGGGCCGGCGGATGAACCTGCAGCGACAGCTTTTCCCGTGCATCCAGAACTTTACAGAGCAACGGAAACCGGCCGCCAGCCGCCGGCCGGGCATCACCGAGCAGCTCCGCCGCGTGATGCTCCATCAACCACCGCAGGTCCTTGCCCGCCAGCGGGCCGTTGGCGATGACGCTAGCGTCACCGGGACGATCCGCTATTTCCCACGATTCTCCGATGACTTGATCGTCGGGAATGGGCTTGGCATAAAGCCGTTGCAACTCCCGTCCACCCCAGACGCGCTCTTTGAAAACAGGCTGAAAAATGAGAGGATACAACATAGGCTCAGGCTGAGACGGGAATTTCCTGGTTGCGGGGAGCTTTCATCTGGCTGTCATTCCCGGCGGCCTCCGTAAAATGACCATGGGCGCGGAATTTGGCGTAGCGCTGCTGGAGACGTGCCTCTACCGGCAGAGCCAGGATTTCTGCCAAATGTTTCAGCAAATGGCTTTTCAAATTGGCCGCCGTGCCGCCGATATCCGTATGGGCACCGCCCAGCGGTTCCGGCACGATTTCATCCACCAGCTTCAGAGACAGCAGGTCATTCGCCGTGATCTTCAAAGCAGCGGCGGCTTTAGCCGTGTTGGCGCGATCTTTCCACAAAATCTGGGCGCAACCTTCGGGGCTGATGACCGAATAGTAGGCGTTTTCCAGGATCAACACCCGGTCGGCCACGCCGATGCCCAGCGCTCCACCCGATCCGCCTTCGCCGATGACGGCCGCTATAATCGGCACTTCCAGCAGGGTCATCTCCCGTAAATTGACGGCAATGGCTTCGGCAATGTGTCGTTCTTCCGCAGCCACTCCGGGATAGGCACCCGCAGTATCAATGAGGGTAATGATGGGCAAGCCAAACTTGTGAGCCAGGCGCATGAGGCGTAGTGCCTTGCGATAGCCTTCGGGGTGCGCCGAGCCGAAATTGCGGATAATATTTTCCTTGGTGTCACGACCTTTTTGGGTGCCAATGACCATTACCCGATGTTCGCCCAAACGGGCAAAGCCGCCGATCATGGCTCGATCCTCAGCAAACAATCGATCGCCGTGCAGTTCCTGAAAATCAGTGAAAATTTTCTGAACATAATCCAGCGAATAGGGACGGCGCGGATGGCGCGCAAGCTGCACCCTTTGCCAGGGCGTGAGATTTAAAAAAATCTGCCGGCGCGTTTCCTCCAGCTTGCGCTCGATAACCTGAATTTCCTCGTCAAAACTAATGCCCAAGGAGTGTTTCTCCGGATGATTCCGGAGGTCATTCAACTTGTTTTGCAATTCGGTGATGGGTTTTTCGAAGTCGAGCTGATGCTTCATACGGGTTGAATTTTAACATTTATCCGGCCACAGGCAACGGGGAATTCAAGCCGTTCAGGTTTAAAACTAATGAGGGCCGGACTTGCGTCCGACCCTCAACGGTGACGAGGTTTATTACGCCCTCACCGAGGGCGCTCAGAAGGGCGACGCGACCAACTTGGGGTCGCTGTCCGAGCCGCGCCGCAAGCAAAACCTCTATGCCAACCCTAAACGGACAGCGAAATCAATCTGCTTACTATTTCAGACGCACCAGCAGTAAAAAAGTTCAAAGAAAATTCAAAATGTTTTTGCCTTTTTTCCGGTACCCGCCGTTGCAGCTTCTACATGTGAGACTAGCTAAATAACTATTTAGTTACAAATTATTTTTCTCTTTTTCCGAAAATATTTTGGTGTGCTGCCGCGAGCGGACGACGCGGGCCAATGGGGTGATTCCCGCAGCCGATAAGGAGGTGCGCAAAATACTTTCCTTGCCGGGGCCGGCGGCCAGCACCCACACCTGCCGGGACACGGCCAGCGCCGCAAAGCTCAAGGATATGCGGTGCGGCGGTGGCTTTGGAGAATTTTCCACAGCCAGAAAAGGCACGGGCCGCTCCGTCGATTCAGGTGGCGCACCGGGAAACAAGGAAGCCACATGACCATCCTCACCCATCCCCAGAAAAACGACGTCAAAAACCGGCAGTTGTTCCTCATTTACCCGCATCACTTGGCGACAGTCCGCAGCGGCGAGATCAACAGCGGCGGCGGATGGGAGTTCGCCCCGCAGACGATGAATTTGTGCAGCCGGAATACTCAGTGGTAAAAACAAAAAGTCGTTGGCCAGCTTGAAATTGCTGTCTGGATCAGACGGGGGAACGCAGCGCTCGTCCGCGAAAAAAAATTGAACCCCCGCGAAAGAGATAGCTCGCTGCCCAGCCAATGCCACCACGGCGGCAAAGAATCTATGCGCTATGCGACCGCCGGATAACGCCACGCAATGGGGTTTGGCAAGACGTCGGGCTGCTACGACCTCGTCCAGCCAGGCCGCAGCCGCAGCTGCGGCCAATTCATCGGCTGCCGGAAAGAGTAGCAATTGAAATGGCTTCATTTTATCACCTGCGGCTCGTGCCAGGTGTGGCCGAGTTGCGCCAGCAAATCATCGGCAGCAATTGGCCCCCAGGTGCCGGCAGCATAAAACTCGCGATTCGTGAGCGGTCGCCCTTCCCAGCCGGCGCGGATGGAATCCACGATCTGCCACGCCGTCTCAACCTCGTCACGGCGGATAAACAAGGTGGCGTCCCCGGCAATGGCTTCCAGCAACAGACGCTCGTAGGCTTCCGGGGTATAGGCGCCAAACTCGGAATCATAGCTGAAGTGCATTCGCACCGGACGCACCCGGAGGCTCATGCCGGGAACCTTGCCATTAAAATGAAGCGAAATCCCTTCATTGGGCTGCAGGCGGAGCGTCAGCGCATTGGCATCCAGGCTTTCTCCGCATTTGGCGGCAAAAAGAACATTCGGGGTCCGACGAAATTGAATTCGCACCTCGCTGGCACTCATGGGCAGGTTTTTGCCAGTGCGCAAGTAAAATGGAACGTCGCTCCAGCGCCAATTATCGATAAAGAGCTTCATCGCGGCAAAAGTTTCGACGTTGGAATCCGTTTTCACCTTGGTTTCCTGCCGGTAACCCGGACGCGGGGCGCCGCCCACAATCCCGGCAAAATATTGCCCCCGCACCACCTGTCGGGCGACATCCGATGGGGTCAGCGGCCGAATGGATTTCAGCAATTTAACCTTTTCGTCCCGCACCGCCTCTGCCTCCAGCGACACCGGTGGTTCCATGGCGATGAGCGATAGCACTTGGAGCATGTGATTCTGGACCATGTCCCGCAACGCCCCAGCCTCCTCATAATAACCGCCGCGCTCCCCCACCCCGATTTTTTCGCTGACGGTAATCTGAATGTGATCCACGGAATTGCGGTTCCAGAGCTTTTCGAAAATTGAATTAGAAAAGCGGAACATCAAAATATTCTGAACGGTTTCCTTGCCAAGATAGTGATCAATCCGGAAAACCTGCTGCTCATGGGCATATCGCGTCAGTTCCCGGTTGAGCCGCTGCGCCGATGCCAGGTCGTGACCAAAGGGTTTTTCCACCACAATGCGCTGCCAGGCCGCCCCTTCCTTGTTCAATAATCCGGCCCGGCGGATTTGCTCCACTACCTCGCCAAATTGGCTTGGCGAAATCGCCAGATAAAATAAGAGATTTTCCCGCAGGGGACCGCTGCCGAATTCGGTTAACTGCGCTTCCAATTTTTTGTAAGCTGCATCGTCGTTTAAATCCCCCTGACAGTAAAAAAGGTTGGCGGCAAATGCCGTCCACACCTTGTCATCCACCGGCCCGGTGCGGGAAAACTGGTCGAGCGCGGTGCGCAATTCCGCGCGCCACAAAGCGGAGTCTTTTTCCCGCCGGGCGAAACCAACCACGCGAAACGCGGGAGGCATCTGGTTTTCCTTGTACAGGTGGTACAGAGCCGGAATCAGCTTGCGCGCGGTCAAATCGCCGCTGGCGCCAAAAATAACAATGGTGCAGGCATCAAGGGTTTTGCGGTCGTTGCTAATGCCGCATTCACTGGTGATGATATCGTTCACGGCGCACACCATGCCCCATATGACTGGGAAATTCAACTTTGCTTCTGCCGCTGCCGCGACATTGGCAGGAAAGAATTGATGCATGCCGATGAAAAGTTTTCAGGTCCGCCACGTTTTGACGGCCAAGCGCCTCACTTTTAGGCTCGCTTCCGGTTGAATTTTTTCCCATTATTTTCCCGCGCGAGCATGAAAGCTAAAATCATCATCACCCCGAAAAAAGCCGTCCTGGATCCCCAGGGCAAAACCGTCCAAAGCGCCCTCGAACACATGGGCTACACCGGGGTCACCGGCGTTCACATTGGCAAATACATTGAGATCGACCTTGCTCCCGGCACCGACAAGGCGGCTGCCCAAAAAGCCTTGAACGACGCGGCGCACAAGCTGCTCAGCAACCCGGTGATCGAAGATTACAAACTGGAAATCGAATGAATTTGAACCGCCGAGACGCGGAGACGCCGAGAACGGAATTTGAGTTGATTCTTCTCTGCGCCTCTGCACCTCTGCGGTGAATCAAGCTATGAATTTTTCCGTTTTACAATTTCCCGCCAGCAACTGTGATCAGGACGCCGTCCATGCCATCCGCCTGCTCGGCCATTCCGCGCAGCTCGTCTGGCACAAGGATGCGTCCCTCGGCGATACCGACGCCGTCATCGTGCCCGGCGGCTTCAGCTACGGCGATTACCTGCGCTGCGGCGCGATCGCGCGGTTCAGCCCCGTAATGCAGGCCGTGAAACAATTCGCAGATAACGGCGGTCTGGTTCTCGGCATCTGCAATGGCTTTCAAGTCCTGACCGAAGCCGGTCTCTTACCGGGCGCGCTCATCCGCAACCGCGACCTGCAATTCCACTGCGAAAACATTTTCCTTAAAACTGCCACCAGTGATTCGCCATTCACCAGCAAGATTCCGGTGGGCAAAATTCTCCGCGTGCCCATCGCCCACGGCGAAGGCTGCTATTTTGCCGACGAAGAAACGCTCGCGAAGCTCAAGGCCAACAACCAGATCCTTTGGCAATACTGCGATGCAAGCGGAAACCTGACCGACACCGCGAATCCGAACGGCGCGCTGCAAAACATTGCCGGCATCTGCAATGAAAAGCGCAACGTGGCCGGCTTGATGCCGCATCCCGAACGCGCCTGCGAACCGCTGCTCGGCAGCGACGACGGCAAATGGATTTTCGAAAGCATCTTTGCCGCGCTCAAAAACAAAACCGTCGCGGCGGCAGCTTGATAACAAAGACTGGAATGGATAACCGCGAAATACGCCAAATACGCGAAAAGGATTTTTGCCTGTTTGTTCGCGTATTTCGTGTGGTTCGCGGTTAACGGATTTTATGAGCACCGACATTCTTTACAAAGACGAGAGCTATAAGATTGTCGGCGCGTGCTTTGAAGTTTATCGCGAGAAGGGCTGCGGCTTTCTTGAAGCGGTTTATCAAGAGTGCATGGAGATTGAATTGCGGTTGCAGGGCATTCCGTATGTGCCCAAGAAGCCGCTCGCGCTGGAATACAAAGGCTGCCCGTTGCGCTCAACGTACGAGCCGGACTTTATTTGTGACGAGAAAATTGTGCTGGAATTGAAAGCTGTGACCGAACTGACGGACGAGCATCGGGCGCAGGTTCAGAATTATCTCAAAGCCACCGGCCTGAAATTGGCATTGCTGGTGAACTTTGGACATTTTCCGAAAGCACAAGTTGAACGAATCGTGGCCGAATGTGGACGCTATGAAAACAAAGACCGGAATTGATAACCGCGAACCACGCGAAATACGCGAACAAGACAAAACTCAAATATCTTTTCCATTTTCGCGTATTTTGCGTATTTCGCGGTTAAAGAATTTTTCGCTGTAAATTTTATCATTTTATTTTTGCCATGACCGAACCCGCCATCACCCCAGAGTTGGTTGCCAAACACAACCTCACGCCGGAAGAATACGCCCA
>CAISVF010000469.1 GCA_903888765.1 uncultured Verrucomicrobia subdivision 3 bacterium
CGACTGGCGGTTTAACCGCCACGCTCTGTCCCATAGTCTTTGGAGGTGGTAAAAAGCCCTTATTTTCCGTTGTTTTCAAACATTTTCTATGGGATGGCATTGGCTTTATTTCTTGGCTTCAGGCAAATCAGTTTGAAATCGGTAAGTTCCCGACCCGACGGCATAGACCGCAGTGTTGTTTTCGATACGCAGGAATTTGACGCCAACTGCCTTGTCGGCGAGTTGGTCGGACTCGGTCACTCCGGCGGCACGGTAGGCGGGGACATAGACGGTGGCAGTCGTGTTGGCGGGAATCGTGACATCCATCGTCAACTTCTGGCCCTCGCGTTTCCAATTGCTGACAATCCTGCCATAGGGGGAGTCGTGATAACATTTCACCCAGGTCAGGTCGCCAACCACGACGGGCTTGATGATGATCTTTTTGAATCCAGGGTCCGATTTATCAGGACGAATGCCGGCTAGGCCCTGATAAAACCAGCCGTCTAGCGAGGTGAAACAGGAGTGAATGTGCGACCAGTAACCATTCCATTGTTCCCACCACGTCGTCGCGCCTTGGTCGAGCATATAACCCCAGCCCGGATACGTCGTCTGGCTTACGATAGTGAAGATCAAATCGTCGCGGCCCATCTCGCTGAGATAGTTCAACAGGAAATACGTCCCCAGCATTCCGGTGTCGAGATGACCTTTGTTTTTCACACGAATACCGTCTTCCAGTTTCTTCATGATCGTGTCGCGCAATTCCGCGGGCACGACGCCAGTCATCAACGGCATCAACTGGTATGACTGCTCATCGAGCACATAGAATTGGCGGTCTTTGTCGTAGAACGCCGCATGGACGAGTGGGCGGAGCCGCACCAATTCCAGCCAGCAGGCTTTGGCTTCCTCGTGTCGACCGAGGATGTCGGCCATCTGCGCGAGTTGCTCGCGGAGGTAGAGCCGGTAACAATTGTTGAAGAATTCGGCAGCCGGCTTGGGCGGCCAGTTCTTCGTGTCCAGGCCTCGCCCGGGCGGCACCCAGTCGCCGATGAAATCCCATTGCCCACCAAATGCGCGGACAACACCGTCCTTTGCGTGCGACTCGATCGCCTCAACGTGGCGACGGCAGGCTTCGTAATTGCGTTCGACGCTTCGCTTGTCGTCGTAATAGAGATAGTTTCGCCACGTTAACGCCTGCGCGGCGCCGCCCCAGGCCGGGCCGCCTCCGCCGGATTTGTAATGCGGCGCGGTGTGCGGCAGGTAGCCAGACTTGTCATCCGCACCGTCACACCAGTCGGTGGCCCATTTTTCGTAGAACGGCGCCATGCGGAAATTCATGATGCAACTTTCGATGGACACTTGTCCGTCGCCGTATCCTAGGCGTTCCCGGTGTGGACAATCGGACATGAATCCAGACTGACTCAAACAGCGGAGCGTCCAGAGATTGACCGCGTGCATCCGGTTGAAGAGTTCGTTGGAGCAGGAAAACTCGCCGGCCGGCTCCCAATCGGCCGCGATCGGAAGCGCCGTCGCATCCGCGAGGGAAGATTTCTCCATCAGGCCTTCGACCGTGACATAGCGGAATCCATGATAGTTGAATTTGGAACAAAACTCCTCCTCCGCACCTCCGGCGGAAATGAACCGGTCGCTGGTAACGATGAAATGGTCTTTTTCCTTCGGGATTTGGCTGGAATTTTTCTTGTCGGCGTAGGTCATCGTCACGCTCTGTCCTGGGCGCAGGCCGCGCAGACGGAGCTTCAGCCACCCGGTCAGGTTCGTGCCGAAATCGATCTCAACCTTGTGTGTTCCTGATGCATCCTGGGCGAGCTCCGCGCACGAGACCGCAGGGATCGGCTTCAGCACGTGCATCGGAGGACACTTCTGCGCCTCAGCAGGAATCGTGGGGGCCGGAACGACAACGACGGGGGACCATTTGCTGTCATCCACCACCGGATCGGCCCACTTCGGGTCGTCGCCGCGAGCGTCCACCAACTCACCGCCCATTTTGTTCCAGGACCAGGGTCCGAGGATCTGCCGTCCGCTGGACTCAAAGCGCCACGTCTCATCCGTGCTGACGCGGACCGGCTTGCCATTTACGGCCATCTCGAGTTGCAGACGAGCGATGGCTGTGTCGTGATTGACGGCTGGGTTGCGTCGGCCATCGAGCACCTTCCAATACCAGCCCCGGCTAAGCCAAAGACCGATGCAATTGCGTCCTTTCCGCAGATACGGCGCAACATCGTAGGTTTCGTAGAGCGAGCGCTTTTGATAGTTCGAAAGTGCCGGTCCCATCACATTCGGCCCCACCTTTCTTCCATTCACATACAGTTCGTAAAATCCCATCACATTGACCGTCGCCAAGGCGGACGTGGGGATCACTGCAAGTTCGAATTCCCGCCTGACATAAGGCTCGTCGACGGGTTCGGGTTGTGACGCCGGGGACGGGGGAACCACTTGCTCATCCATCTCCGTGCTGATCCAGTGCGCCGTCCAGTTTTCCGGTTTCAGCAGTCCCATGGTCCACCTGGCTGGTTCGCTCCATGGAGAAACTTTCCCCGCATTGTCCCACACGCGAACCTTCCAATCGTAGTGCGTGCCGGAAACGAGTGGCTTGCCACCATATTCAATGTTCTGCGATTGAGCCGATGCAACCTTGCCGGAATCCCAGACTCCTTCGACCACAACTTGATAGGCCGTCTGAGCCACATCTCTGTCCTTCGACTCGATTACCCAACTCAGTCGTGGTTGGGACGCGTCGATGCCAAGCGGATTCACGCGGAACTCGCAGCGCAGACCATTTGCGGTGTGAACAGCCAGCGGCCTAGTTCCGCCCCACTCCGCTGCAGGCGGCACGGGTTGGGCAAGCACAACCCGTGCCATCGTCGTTGCCACTAAAACAAGGACAGCGACTTTTGGCAGTCCCATAAAATTCAGTGCAATCATTTTTTTGTTTTACGCCGTGCGGCACAATGGGCCGGTCATAGTGCTAATTCGCGTTTGGGCTAAAAGATGTTCTCACAGCCACGGAAAAAAAGATACGCACAATTGCGCCGTAAAATTATCGAATTTGCGTCAGTGCTGCTTTTGCGCCATGATTTCCACCACCCATTTACAACATGGCCAAATCAAATCCGCACCGTTTGGAATTCATGGCTGGCTAACACGATTTGGAAGCCATCAGCATTTCGCTCCTTGCTGTCCCAGATAGCAGACGGCAATCCACGCACCATCACCCCACGGTTTTGCGATCATCCGCAGCCGTGGCCACGGTGACCGCGTGCCAGTGACCCTATGTGTCCGCAACGACAACCAGCCCGCCAAGTTGGTCAAGCTCATTGCCACCTGTGGCCCGTTGGATTACGACGACCCCGCTCCGGCCATTACGGTCATGCTGCCAGGGGAGGCATAAACCCACATCGAGAGACGGTGACAGCATCCCCCAGCTTTTTAGTGTTCACCATTAACAAAGACCAGATTCGAACGCACCTTGCACAATTTGACGGCCCGCCGCGCTGGCGGCAATCGCTCCTGCGCTTGACCTGCACCGTCACCATCGAAACCCGCCGCCGCTGCATGTGCATTCCCACCCGGGATGATGCGAAGGCCGAGGCAGCCAGGATTGAGCGCGAATATCGCGGCACCGTTTTCGAAATCAAAATCACCAAAAATGGCAAAGGGCCACGGACACCTTCACCGTTGGCTACACCTTGACTGAGCAGCGCACCGAGGAATTGTTTTGATGGCTGCCGTCAGTGTCAAATTATTCAACCTCGGAAATTCCGAGGTTGAGCCAATTCCACTCGGCAAAAAAAATTTCGGCGAACCGCCCTTGTGTGGTCGGTTCGCCATTTTAAAAACCGCCTGGGCTGAACGTCGGCCCAGTTCCACGCCAAAGGCTAAAACCCTCTGGACACTTCGTGTATGCGGGAATACATTCAGCCAATGAAAAAATATATCGCGATGTTGTTCGCCGCGTTAGCTTTAGCCGTCACATCATGCAGCACCACAAATTGCTGCCATTCGGCTCCCAACCTTGCCGGCAATTGGGAGATGGCCGGCCCTTACAATGTTGGTCAGCCATGCCAAATTCTTCAGTCCGGAAATTACCTGACCTTCATAAATGAAAAAGGCGACCGGGCACGCGGCGTCTTGAAGACCCCGGCAGAAGTCATTGCCATTGACTGGGAGGGTGGTTTGAACGGTACGCTCGCCAATAATGCCAAGCGCATCAATTGGAAGAATGGTACCTGGTGGTTGCGGTCCAAGTGATCAGCAGTACAAAGCCAGTCGGCAACGCGTAAATCCCAACTCCACTCACCACAACTTAAATTGGGAAATACAACCCAACTATGCCAACCGTGATTAACCGTAATTTGCGACATAATTCATAGTTCACCTATGCACCTTCGACTTTTGCGCCTATTTCTTGGCTTTGCTGCTTTTGCCTGGGGCGTGTCAGTGGTTGGTGTTTTTCTCAGTTGGTCGGCAGCGGTCGAGGCGTTGCAGGGTTTAGGCGCTCAACCGATAGCATACGACCGGATGCTTGACTATTGGCTGCGGATGGCAGCCGGAGCATTTGCTTTGGTTGGCTGCTGGTATTTGGTTTTGATGATTTGGCCACGGAAGTATTGTGTGGCTATTCCGTGGTTTGGCGCTCTGATGTTAGTTGAAGGCGTGATTTTGCTCGTTCACGGTTTGCGACTATCGCTTCTGCCGTTTCCATTTTACGGTGACACGTCAGCTTGCTTTGTTGGTGGCGGAGGGATTTTGTATTTGTCAAGATATGCGAGACCAGATCAGAAGTAGCCGGTGGCCTAACCATTGTGTGAGCCAAACCAAACTCAAGTAGAACCTCACCGGCCCGCCTCAAATGCCGGCAGGCTTCGCCTTGGTGGCTCACCGCGTTTTTCCCGGATCAAGGATGCCGCATCCCCGAACCCCAACGCCAGAGGTCATGACCTCTGGACTCAAAACCATTGTTGACAACCCAGACAGAAGGAAATACAACCCTATTATGCCAACAGCGATTAGCCGCAATTTACAACAGAATTCATTATTAGGTGTCAAAGCAACTAGCTATAAAATATGTAGCCTGCAAAAATATGTGTATGAAAAAAACCTTGTTGATTTTATCTGTTTGTTTGTTTTTTGTATCACTTGCATGTTTTGGATGTAGTAGTTTCGTTATGGAGCAGGATGTGACGCCGGCTTATGTGCGCGAACATCCGCTTGAATTTTCAGTTCGTGTCGAAGGGCGGACGAATGATATCGCAGTTTACACCTTTATACATCACACACAGAAGACTGTGTATGTATATCCGCAGATCAGTGTTTGGCACGACCGTAAATTTGTGGGAAGCACAAAACAGCCGAGTCCATCAACTGCAACAAACGGCACTTATTTTATTTCCTTTTCGGCGGCATGGAGTGATGTCGTAAGCCTTAAGATACGAGAATCGCAATTTACTGACCCTGGTGTGAATAAGAAGCCATTTACTGGAGGGACAGATTATTTCTTACAGCTTGAAGATTTCAAACGACAGCTATTATAGATGCTACAGATTTATGCCGATGACAGCTACCATAATTCGCTGGGACACATGTAAGGAAGATTTCCGAGGCGATGGCAGCTTGCGTGACATTTACATCACGCCAGCCACACTCGCGGATTGGCAGGCCGTTTATTCGCTGGTTCGTGGTTATTCGGGAGTTGAGTTTTTGGTTGATGGCGCTGTCCAGCTACTACCTGATTCAGTCGAGCAGGCATTTGCCATTCGGCTTTCAGCTAGTCCAATGCTTCGCTTCAGTATTGGTCGCGTTCTTGTTGCATTCCATTTTTTTACGAGTGAGGAGATCGAGTGCGATTTCGTCCCGAACGAGGTTACATCGCAGGTAGATTTGGACGCGTTGCTTGCATTTGTCCGACAGCTTGGAGATGCTACGAGCAAGCGTGTCGTCATTACGCCAGAGAACGTCTCAGAGCATCCATTCATCACTTATGACCCACAGATTCGAGAATTTGAGCATCACGAGGTTGTGGCCCTTGTTTGAGCCAAACCAAACTCAGATAGACCCTCACCAGCCCCATCTCAAGCGCCGGCCAGGCTTCAACGGATAATGAAGCTGCGAAAGCAGTTCGCGTTGCTCAATAACTAAGGGCGCGTGACCAGAGAGCGGTTTCCATTCGCGAATGACACAACTCGCGCGCGACGGCTGGCATTCGTGCTCGGCGGCAGGCTGACGCCACTGCAACGCCAGCACCGGCCAGCTTCTGGGAGTGAGATGGCCCTCCACCGCTTTGGATCATCACAGTAAAAACGCAACGAAATCATCCGGTCGGAAATCGTTTTTTTCATGGGCGATCATTTATTTCACGTTCCGGGGGTGAGTCCCAACTCCGGAACTGCTTATGCGCGGTCCCAATATATTGCATAACTCACGATCTTCTTGCGGCAGGACCGGTTTGGCGAGGCGCAGCAGTTCCCCTTCCTTGAGCGCCCGGTTGTAAATGGCCAATCCACCCATCACGCCCATCAACGCATTGTTCGGCGAACCCAAAACCGAATTCGCCCCCACTGTGAAATCGGCCCCGTTACTGCCACCATCAAATATCCCCAACGGTGCGTAATACGGGTTACCCATGTTATAGGGCAGATTCGGGGTCGGATTCGCCCCGTCAAAATGACCGTTGTAGTAAGAGCGGATGAATTTCCCGTCATACGTCAGCGCCACGCAAACCCATAAATTTGGATTTTTCGCAACCACCGTTTCGCCCAACGACACTTCGTAACAATAGGGATAACCCGGCGTCGGGCCGCCGTATTGCGACACATGGCCGCTAACCCGGTCGTGAACATTTGCCCCGACCGTCATCTGGGTGCTCCAGTGGACATTGAAAAACAGTCCGAACTGGCGCTTGCTGCGCGACTCGTCCCAGATGCCGGCCACGAAATTCATCGCACTGGACGCCCGTTTGACCCAGGCCACCACCGTCACTTGGTTGGAACCGTGGATGTCCAGTGCGCCAAGCTGGGCGCGCGCCAATTTTAAGTAACACTTATTGGTGAAGTTTGCCCCGTAGGGACCAAACGGCGCACCGCTGGATTGAACGCGCGCAACCGTACCGTTGGCTTCCACCAAATGAAATTGATTGGCGCTCCTATCCACGCGATCCCCGCCATTCTCCTGAAAATCCCAGAACGCCACCAGATTCGGCACTTTCGTAGGAAAGATTTCATTCACTGAAATCTTCTGAGGACGGTCAGCCCTTTTAAGCGCCCGATTGTTTGGCAGCATAGGCGCGGTCTTACAGCCTAAGAGCAGCAGTAGAGGCAGGACTTTGATTAGAGAAATTATTCGCATGGAGAGCTCGTTTTATTTTCAGGAACGCTGTGATTTAAAAACGTGGGCTATTTCATGGTGTTTTAAATCATTGTTTTGACGGGAAACTGGGAATCGAGATTCCAGTGCTTCCGCCAGCACCACTGATGGAAAATTACTTTTTCATGGAGGCTCATTTTCTTGACGCTGCGCAGGTAAGGGAGAATTGGTTTTCGTCCTTTATTAACACTGGCGCAACATGCCAACCCGGATTATCGCTGTCAAGCCGGGGTTCAATTCCCGGCACCTGGCTGGGCAATCCAAACCCGAAAAGGCATCGGGAATTATTGAACCCAATTAAAATCAGTTCGCCTTTATCACTGAGTTGGTTCGCTTCGCTCAATGGCTAAGGGCGCGTGACCAGATAACGGTTTTCCCTTGGTGGGTGCCACAGCTCGCGCGCGATGCCGGTCGCTCATGCTGGTGGTAGCGGCTGACGCCACTGTAACGCCAGCACCGGCACGGCTTCACTGGTTGGCGAAAGCCGTGGTCGCCGTGCCTTTCGCAGCATGCGCTCGCGTCGTCACGCGTTCACGCACGACGACGAACCGTTGTTCCATCGTCCAGCCAAACAACTTTACCGTGAACTCGCCCGCGTCATACTGTGCATCCATGACCGTCCAGGCTTTGATCCCCGCGCACAACCGATGGAGGCTGGCGGTCATGCGTGCCACCACATTGGGCAAAGTGCGCGCCTCCAGAAAATCCAGCCAGCGACCGTCAAAGAACCCGCTGTCGGCCCGGCCCGTGCGCAGCCAGGTTCCCTCGGGCAGCCACGCCAGCGCCTCCTGCAGGAAGGAAATGACGCCGCGCGCTGGGCCGGTGTTTCCGCTGCGCAGCCAGCCGTGCAAAATGAACTGCGCCTCCGCCAGCACTGCCAGCAAGGGATGATGACTGTTACGCCCCTTGCGCCGGGGATTGTAACCCTTGCGCGCCCCTTGCTGTTTTCCCTCCCGGCAAAACACCGTCGAATCCAAGTCCAGCGAGCCCCCCGCCGCCGGACATTTGAGCAAACGCAGTAGCCAGCGCCAGAACGCCTCGATGTCGGCCTGCCGGAAACGGAGGAAGAAGTTGCGGATCGTGTCGTCGCTGGAAAAGCGCGCCAGCCCCAACATCGTGTGCAAGACCCGGTCCGCGCGCAGCCACTCGCAGTGGGCGAACCGGCACGCCCCCACCACGACAGCCATTAGCTGGAGCATTGACAGAAAAGATGTAGCGATGGGCAGCGAGGATTTTTGGTTTTTGGCAAGGCTTTAGCGAAGGCGCAGGTTTGACTTTCCGCCGGAGCCATCACGCCTAGCTGCAACGGCGTCATTTGAAGTCCGGTCGGCTGAGCAGCCAGAAAACCAGGGTCGTCACCACGATGATGACCACCAAAAACATTCCCGTAAAGAAACGGATTTGCTTTTGATGCGGCGACAAGTTTCGCTTGGTCGTTTTTTGTCCCATAATCTCTGGCTCATTACAATTGGCTGCGCTAAGGAAGCCATCCTTCGCTACCTCCAATAAAAAGAGTCTGGCTAAAACCAAATAGCCAGACTCTTAAACCTAACATCCTACAACAATATAATCCAACTGACGCTGTAATCTAATCCGCCAGCCGCTCCGATTCAAATTATTTTTCCAGATTTTTACCGATTCCGGAAAAATCATTTAAAATCATGACGCTCGCGTGCCACCCGCGCTGAGCCGCACCCCATTGCCAGCCTGGCTCTCGCGCACCGGGTAAAACAGCACGCTCTGTTTTCTAAGCTGATTCAGATATTGCAAAATAACCAGCGCCACCACCAGCCGCGCGGCAAAATTCCAGCCCGCCACCAGATGTGATTTGGCCGCCGGGTTGGTCAAAAACTCATTTGTACCCATGCAGGCTATGGCCAGCATCCCCATCAGTATCCCCCAACTCAGCCGGTACATGAGCGTCAGCACCATGCACGGCACCAGATAGAGCGCCAGAAAATTCCATTGTGGCGGAGTGGCATGATCCAGCCAGACCACTCCCGCCAGCCAGCCGCCAGCGGCCAGCAGCACCATCCAGGATTCGGTCAGCGGCATGGGCACAGCGGCGGTTGGATTCGCAGCCAGCGTCATATTAGGGTGATGGTTTTTGATTCTGTCCAGCAACAGAATGCTCGTCTGGAACACCACCAGTCGCATGAGCGTGTTCCAGATGGTGACGCCCGCATCATGATACCCGGGCATATTAAAGTACATGGTGAGCGGGCCTAGCATGGCAGCCGGAAACGCCAGCAGCATTCCCAGCCGCCGTCGCTCGGCTAGCCACGACACCACAAGGCAGGGAGCCAGATACAAGGGTAGGAAGGTAGCCACATTTTTGAGCCAGACCTGAGCAGCCACTCCGCCGGCCAGGAGTAAAGCCGCCAGCACCACCAGCTCCCAGTTTTTATGCCATTCCCAGCTCTTGCTCAGCGGTCTATGGGGATGCAAGCTCGGCTCCCAATACACATGGCCCAGTTGGACGGCAGCTTTCTGGAGCTGCGCTATCGGCCTGAAAGTCAGCTTGGGCCGGGGCATGAGCGGTATTCCATCCGGCTGCAAATGCCAACGGTCCGCCAGCAGCTCATAGAGTTGAATCGCTTCAAGATGACCTTCGAGCGGACGCACAATCCAGTTTTGGTGCAGCAGATAGCTCAGCACCAGCGGACGGGCTACCGTGTCCATCCCTGTCGCCGTCGCATAGACCTTGAAGCGTTTGGAATCCAGCAATTGCTCCACCTCGGCCGCCACGCACTCCACCGGCAGTCGCCGGGCCAGAATGGCCGTCTGGACGATGAAATGAAACCAGTCCCAACCGGGAATCCCGCGCAAACTGCCGCGATCCCAATTAATCGCCTGAATGCTGTTCTCATTGATGGCTCGCACGTTCCACGGCGTAAAATTTCCATGATAGAGCGTGGTCCGCACCTGCGCCCCGGCGAGCGCCTGCCGTAGCGTTGCCAAAACTTGCCGATCGGCGGAGCTTTTACCCTTGGCCGCTTCCAATTCGCTCCAGCCCGCCAGGCTCGTCACCGGTACCGGCGGCTCCGGATTCAGCCAGTTATGGAAAACCTTTTCCATGCCCGCATCATCCGTCGGACTTTCACCGGGGAAATAATCCGTGGCAAAGACCGTCAGCGTGGGTGTTTCCAGCCGCCCTGTCAGGCGCATACAGCCTAGCGCCGTCCCCGGCAATTGCTCCAGCAGGTCCGCTTCCCGCCGGGTGTTTTCACGCCCGATCTCATCCAGCCCCACCTTCACCACCTTCAGCGGTCGTCCCGACACATCCCCCAGCAAAAAGACCAGCGGGGAATTATAGGTGTTCAGCCCGCCAAATTTTATGGCCGGTGTCCCCAGTATTTCCGGCTGTATGCCGCATTGCTGCGCGAGAAACCGCACTAAATCCGACGAGCTATTCGCGCACAGCCGCACCCGCTTAAACAGCAAGGCGGCAGGAGTATGCATCAGTATCGGAAATACGGCCCGGAAGATCTTGGCCGGGCGCTGCTGGGCCGCATACAGTCTCAGGCTCACCTTCGGGCTTAACCCTGGGTTGATTTCGTAATCTACCGCTTCGGTATCGCTGAGATAATGCGTCCGGCTCACTTTCTTGGCAGCCCTTCGCGTGGGCACCAGCAGAAAGGGTCGGCCATGCCGCCGGACCAAGCGCCATTCAAAGTCCAATGGCATTCCCGCCTTCTCCGGCGCAGCCATGGCCTCAAATATTTTGGACGAAAAATGTCCCAGTTGTTCCAGCATTTATTTAGTTCCTGATAATTCTCATTTTCCCCGGCACACAAAGAGCAGGTCGATGGATTGCCGCCACCAACCGTGCTCCCCGGCGAGCGAGCGGTCCACCCGCTCGGCCAAACCGCGCAGGGGCGTCCGGTAAAACGTCGGCGGCATAATGCCAAAACCAAATCGTCTGACAACCAGAATGCCGCATTGTCACACGAGGGCGATGACTGGATGCCGCATTTCCTGCGCATTGGCGCTGAATTGGCGCTTGCTGTATTCCTTTTCAAAGTTATGCTCATTTCTCGTTTTTTCATTATTTATGGCTAGGTTAAAAAAGAATAGGGAGACCGAACCGGTGAATGCCTTCCGGTTCAGCCTCAGCGGCTTGCTGCTCGTCGGCCTGCTCTCATCATCGGAGCTGGCCGCCATCCGGTTGTTCGCGGCCAAATCAAAACTCTTTTCGCTGGTGAATAACGCCGTGCCCGCCCCTGGGGCACTGGCCATGAATATAATCACCTTAATCACCAGCAAAACGGCATGAGCGGGACGTTGAATTTTGAGGCCATCCTGCCGCATAGGGTATCCAGTTTTGCTTAATCAAGCATGGCTGTGAACCAAGATCCTGTTTTCGTAATCGGCGTGTTTCGCTCCGGCACCTCGCTGCTTTGCTCCATCCTGAACCAGAATCCGCAGGTGGCGCTAATGTATGAGTGCGATGTCTGGAACTTTCCCCGTCCGCTCTTGCCGATCCGGTTCCGGAGAAATTGGGCCAAGCGGATCGAATTTTACAACCAGGCCCTTTCGCGGCACCAGCTTATCCAGCCGAAAGAAACCCGGAAACTGGATGGTATTCGCACGCCGCTGGACTTGTATCGTGCATTTGGCGCCCGGAAAGGTGCCGCCGTTTGCGGCGAAAAATCACCTTTTTACTGCGATCGCTTGGAGCAGCTCCACCAGCAATATCCCTCGGCGTTTTTCATTTTCGTCTGGCGCCACCCGGCGGAGATTTACCGCAGCGTATTGAAGGCCGGGCAGACCTCCCGTTTTTTTGGCAAGCCCGGCATGTTGAGCCGCATGATTTACCAGCAGCAACAGGCCATCCTGCAGGCCGAACGGATTGAGGCCAAAGGCGCGCGGATTTACCGGCTGGATTACGCCAGCCTGGTGGATCAAACCGAGCGGGTCTGCCGTGAAATCAGCGCTTTTCTCGGCGTTCCCTATGACGCCCGGATGCTCCACTTGAACCAGGCGGATTTATCCGCCGTTTACAAGGCTCCGCACCATGCTTATCTCCGGCGGGGCGTGATCGAACGGCAAAAATACGCCGAGGAACTGGTATCGCCGCGCATCGTCCGGAAACTGGAGCGCTACCGCCACCTGTGGGAGCAGCAACAAGCCAAGTGGTTGAAGCCGTCTGCCAACCCCGGTCATGTGTTCCCCGGTCCGGTGGAACTTGGTTATCACCATGTCATGGGCCGGGCGTTAAGTGTGTACGATTCGTTTGTGCGGGCCAGTTTCGAATTTTTTCCTTTGGCTTGGCTGCGAATCTATCGATTGTTCAAAACCTGGATCGTCAATCCACCCTCCGGGGCTGTGGATGAAAAAACCTCCGTGCTCAAGGATTGGCGCGATCATTGGCCCACCATTCTGCTGGCCACCGCCTTGCTGGGTTTGATTGCCTTCCTCCATCTGCACTCCAACCCGCATTTGATGTTTATCCTGCTCTACGCCATACCCTGCGCCTTGCTGGCCATGGTGGTGAACTTTCGCTGGGCCACTCTTTTTGTGCTGGCCAGCTCGCTCCTTTCGCCCATGATCCAATACGAAGGCGATGCGGATTATCACTCCTTCGCCGTATTTATTTGGAACTTCTTCTCGCGCTTCATCCTGCTGGAGATTTTGATACTCACCATCGGTCGCATCCGGCGGGAATTTTCCGACTTTGGCGACTAGGCCAATTGATCTTCCTGCGATCCCCCCCTGGCTTAAATCACATAATCGTTCAAATGGCTTTTCGCCACGGCCAGGATGGCATGGTAGCACTCCTCCACATTTTGCGTGATCGTATCGACGTGGTTTGCGCGCTCGTGCGCACGGGGAGCGTCAAAGGGATAATCAATTAGTTGCTGGAGCTGGCCGGCTTGGGCGCGTTTATAAATACCTTTCGGATCGCGCACCATGCAGACCTCCAGCGGGGCATCAACATAAAACCACACCAGTTTGCCGCCCAAAACCTGCGTAACGCGATCGCGTTGAGCATATTCGGGGGCCATCGTGGAGACCACCACATTCAAGCCCTGGTCAGCCAGCAGCCGGGCAGTTTCCGCAATCCGCCGATGATTTTCAAGCCGCGCGTCTGGCCGGAAACCCAAATCCGAACACAGCGTCGAGCGCATCTCGTCCCCGTCCAGATAGGCTACGGGAATATTCAGATTTGACAGACCCTCGCGCAGGCGCACTGCCAGCGTGGTTTTCCCGGCTCCGGAACGGCCAAACAGCCAGAATACTTTGGTGAGAGATTTCATTGAAAGCATTGACAGAAAAGAGGTAGCGATGGGCAGCGAGGATTTTTGGTTTTTAGCGAGTCTTTAGCGAAGGCGCAGGTTTGAAAACCCTTTAAGTGAGCTGAAACAAAGCCAAAAACCAAAAGGACCGTTGTTTCTTGGAACCACAGGCGCATCGCTATATCTTTAATGGAAATGCTCCCAATGAGCGCCTGACCTGAGGCCGGTCCGGTTGCGAATTGCTCCGCTTGGAATTTCTCAAATTGCTTGCGCCAGAACTGCGGCGGAGCCAGGCAAATGTGGGCCTTGCGCACCAGCGCGCAGACTTGCGGCAGCCGGTTCTTGGCGCAAAACTCCGGCGTGGTATAGCGGCCCCCATAGGTTTGGCCTTCGCATTCCAGTGGATGCAGCGGTGCGTGAAAGGCGGATTTGTTATTCTTTTGTATGGCCATTTTATTCAAAAGCTTGCCGCAACTGGTCTTCGTCTCGCCACGGGAATTACCAAAGCCGAAAACCGGGCGTATTGAGCCAGTAAATAAGGTAAATCAAGCCCGTCATCACCAGAATCAGGAGCAACGCGACTACAAAGGCGTAAATCCGGACCTTTTTTTGATGGTCCGAAAATTGTAAATTGCCCCAGAGGGACGAGGTTTTTTTGCGTCTGCCCATACCAGCCATTGCTATTGATTATCGCTTAGCCAATTACCCGGAACTCTGAATGCGAATGCGTCAGGTGACTGTGCCATTCTTGGCATGATTATTCAAACCGTCCGGAAAATCCATTTTTTTATATTGGAATATCACCCATCAGCCCAGTGGCCGTCTGCCAAACCCGTCAAGACCTTACAGTTTCGGCAAACCATCGCCGACTGGATAAATGCGATGGCAATCGAACCACTCCGAATCACGATCAGTGAAAGTCCTCGCCCGGGCGGGAGAGGATTTAGGTGAGGGCCAGCGTCAAAACAAAAGCAGCCAAAATCAAGAAATCCCTTCAGATCCCCCCCTGTGCGCCAGACGCACAGTGGTCAAATTTATATTCCGCGCTACCTTAATTGGGTAAACAATTCAACTATGATAGCAGTAGCAACGAAAGTCGCACGATGACCGTTCCGCAAACCAAAAATCGCCGATTGAGCGCCTGGCTGCAAATCGCTAGCAAAAGTGCTTTCGCGACCTGGCGTGGCCACCCGAACGCGACTTTTGCCGAATCACTCGGTTCCTTCTGTGTTGGCCATGCCGCGCTCAGGCTTTTGCTCACTGGAACCAGCGAGGGCCAGCGGGTTGAATCTTGTTTTATATGGCTACGCCCGCCGGCGTAGGAACAGTTGTGAAGCGTTTTGAAGTCCTTTTCCTCCACCAATGCAATAACCGCCGGAGTTTCCGGATCAAAAAATACAAATAAAACATATGAAAATGATAAAACGTATGACTAAACGGCCCGCGTCTTGGAGCCTACGCCTCGCCATCCTGCTGGCATGGATGATGGCGAACACTGGGCGAGCACAATATTCTATCCGGGACGGAAGTTGGGATGATGCCGGCACCTGGCAATTCTGGGTGGGAACCAATCTCATCAGCAGAATTCCTGCAATGGGGGATACTTTATCCATCGCCAATCACGTTTCTAACGGCCCCAACGGATTATTTCTGTATGGGTTAAGTTTAGGCTGGAATGCCATGGCCAATACCTTCGGCAGTCTGGAGGCCAATAATTTGACCGTACAGAGCTTTAGCTCTTCGTATGGGACAGCTTTCAGCGGGACGATTGCCATCACATATACCGCTGCCCTGGGCGATAGGACTACCAATAATGGCGCACTCGTGGTTTTGCCCGGCAGCAGTTTGCAGTTGAGCACCTATACGACTACCCAGACGGGTATTGCCGATGGCTACGGCAGCGGCGGAATCTTCAACAGTGGCAATGTCTATGTATTCGGCCAAGGCCGTTTTAATTTGAATTATGGTTTTTACAATCAAGGTGGCACTGTTTCGATCGGCGACAACCAGACCCTTGCCCTTGGCCGCTCCGGCATCAGCACCAACACCACGTTTGTCACCACTTCGGGGGGAACGGTGGATCTTGCCGGAACCGGGGGTTCGCAACATTGGACGGGTTTTATGACCGGTACCGGGGGCGGCAGCGTGCTGCTCCGTACCAATCAAATGTATGGCGACAACCTGCTGCTGAATTTTTCCACCAACATGTTCTGGTTCACCGGCGGCCTGCTAAATGGTGCGCCCCAAGCCTCCATTACCAACGCCGGCGTCGTTCAACTGCTGGCCAATAGCGTGGCTAGCAACGCGCCCGGCTTTTACCAGACATTTTACAACGGCGGCCTGGTGATGCAGACTAACTCAGGATTTGTGCGGGTGGTCTCTTCCAGTTGGCCCATCATTAATCAGACCAACGGCACCTATCAGTTTATCAATGACGGCATTTTGACGAATGGTGAGTTTGATAATTACGGCCTGTTACAAAAGATCGGGATTGGCAGTGCATCCATGGCTTCGATCTTCAATAATTATGGCGGCACGGTGGAAGTGGATGGCGGAAACCTGGTGCTCTCCGGCGCAAATTATTTGCAAAACACCTTTTTCAGCCTTGCCAGCGGTACCTGGTGTGATTTGACCGGCGGCGGCACCGTCACCGTTTATGGTACCATGAGCGGTTCCGGCAGCGGAGTGTTGCAGTTGGCCAACGGCGTCTTAAATAGCGGGGCGGCTATGCTCACCCTTAATTTTCCCCAAAACCTGTTCTGGTGGACCGGCGGCAAAATGGGCAGTGGCTTAAGTTATTATGTTATCACCAACACAGGCTTTCTCGAATTGCGCGCCACCAACGCCCCGCAATTGTTCACCACCTTGTACAATACCGGCCGAATCCGCCACTGGGGTGCCAATACCATGACCAATTCCTGGCTGCTGGAAAATCTGGTCAGTGGCACGAACGAACTTGTTGATGACGGCGGAATAGCCGGCACCGGCTTGCTGGATAACTGGGGTGTGCTGCTCAAAAGCGGCGGTTCGGGTGCCTCCACCATCAGCTGCCCTTTAAATAATCACGGCGGGTTGATTGATGTGGAAAGCGGTACGCTGGTATTGGCGAATACCGGCAGCAGTTCTAATGGCATTATCAACACCGCCGCCGGTGCCGTGTGCGACTTGACTGGTGGCATCAGCGGTCCGACGTGGTCCGGCACCTTGACGGGTACCGGCAGCGGACTGGTGCAGGTCGCTTCCGGCACCATCTATTGCGGACCGGGCAATCTAAGCCTTAATTTTCCGCCCGGAATGTTTTGGTGGACCGGTGGTAATTTGAGTGGTAACTACAACTGGACCAATCTTAATGCGGTCAACATTCTACCCTCCAGCGGACAGCAATTGCGGGAGAATTTCTATAACCAAAGCAACCTCTATTTTCTGGGCACCAATTTGCTAGTCGTGGCCTACCCGTTGGAAAATCTCGTCGGCGGCACCATTGATTTTCTTAATGATGGCGGCGCGGCCAGCGGTGGGATTTCTTCCGCGCTCAATAACCGCGGTCTGATCCGCAAACTCGGTGGTCAGGGAATCACGTCCATAAACTGTCCCTTCAACAACTATGGCGGCACGGTGCAGGTGCTTAGCGGGGAAATCCTGCTTGGCGGCGGCGGCTATTGGACCAACGGCAGCTTCTCCGTCCTTCCGGGAGCGGTTTGCGATGTCAACGGTGGTAGCACGCCCATGTGGAGCGGCCTGATCAGCGGCAGCGGCGGCGGCGCGGTGATAATCAACCGTGGCGGTTTGATCGCCTCTACCGGCGGTGCAACTTTCAACTTCGCTTCGAACACACTCCAATGGATTGCCGGCACCTTGTTTTCGCCGTATGCCGGTAATTTTACCAACCTCGGAACATTGAATATAGTCACTGCCAGCAACACCCTGGTGGCGACTAAACTCTACAATGCCGGACTCATTCGCCTCAGCGGCAATACCAATTTGAATCTGAGTTCTTATCAGGGAACTTTGGAAAACCTGGCCGGAGCCACCAATGAAATCACCTCCGACGCGGGCATTAGCGGCAACCCCATTGATAATTGGGGCGTCATTCGCAAGAGCGGCGGCACCGGCGTCTCGACCATCAGCAGTGCCATAAACCAGAACGGCCTGGTCCAGGTGGACAGCGGCACCCTTGCCTTGTCCAGTTCTGCCCTCCGGACGAATTTCAATTACGCCGTCGGGGCTGGCGCAAGCTTGGATTTGACCGGCGGATCAACCGTCACGTTCTCCGGCAACCTCAGCGCTTCCGGGGCGGGCCGCGTTTATCTTGCCAGCGGCCAGCTTTATGGCAACAACCTGTTGCTGAACTTTCCGGCTGGCATGTTCTGGTTCACCGGCGGCATCTTGAATGGCACTTCCGGTTACGCCATCACCAATGCCGGTACCATCAATATCGCGCCCGTCACCGCAACGAGCTTTTATCAAACGCTCTACAACGACGGCCTTATCGCGCTTAAACAGAACGGCTTTGCCACCATCACCAGCGCCAGTTGGCCCATCGAAAACCGCGCGGCGGGAACCATCGATTTCCAAGGCGATGGCACGCTGACCGGCGGCTTGCTGGACAGCTGGGGACTCATCCGCAAGAGCAGCGGCACGGGAACTGCCGCCCTCTCCACGACCTTTGTCAATCACGGCGGATCAATTCGCGTGGACAGCGGCACCCTCTCGTTCGCCGGACAAAGCGTGAATCTGACGAACGGCGCGCTCACCATATCACTCAACGGCACCAACGCCGGACAGTGGGGTAAACTCACCTGCGGCACCGCCGCCTTGGGCGGACCGCTGAATGTGCTGCTGCCGCGCCCGCTCAACATCGTCGCCGGCACACCATTCCGTTTCCTGTCAGCCACCAATCGTGCCGGCACGTTCAATCCAGTCACCGTGCCCGCCGGTTTTTCGGTGATTTACGATGCTGCCGGCGCCTATTTGCTCGCCACCAATAATTTCACCACGCCGCCGCCTACATTGCTGTCGCCGCTGGTGCAAGCCAGCCAGTTCCACTTTTCCTTCCAGTCATACAGCGGGTTGAACTATTTCGTGCAACACAACGATAATCTGGCCACCACCAACTGGATCACCGACACGAATTTTCCCGGCGACGGATCACTCGTTCCTATATCCTTGCCCATCGGCGCGCAGCCGTCGCGCTTCTACCGCGTATTGCAAAATTGATGATTGCCCTGCCTGACTGAAATTTGCGCGGAATACAGCAGCGAGTAATTTTGGCTCGGGGCAAGGCGGAGCATCCCGGCAGTGGCTTGCAAACGACCAGCCAACCAAGGTCCGTTGGCTGAGCGGATCAAATTGCCCCAGCCAAGCAGGCCGTCCAAAAGTGTCCTGCCTGGCAGAATTTGTGGGTGCATCCTGAATTGATAGGATTGCAAGACGCTTGTGTGCCAGATCTTACCGCGCTATCAGCCCGGCCAACAACCGATCACTGGTTTGCCGCCAGAGGCCACCGGCTTTGCAGCAGCAGGCAGGCGAGCGGCGGCAACGAGCTTCGCGCCTCCCGCTCGCGTTGCCGCCGCTCGCCACGCGTAACGGACTCGCCTGCCTGCTGCTGCCATGCGCCATTTTCACGCACAAATTGTGCTATAAACACCAAAAGCGATGTCAATAAACAACCCCGTACCAGTGAAGAAACGCTTGCCATGGATTTTTTGGAAAGCCAGCCTCCGCGGCCCCCATTGACTTGATTCCAAAAACATGACCGCCAACGCCACGACGCATGACCGGTTGACGCTAATTCCTGCACGATTGAACTGCACGATTGAACTGTCGGGGCGGGAACAAAAGGAGAACGGCGGGAGTTCAAAAG
>CAISVF010000470.1 GCA_903888765.1 uncultured Verrucomicrobia subdivision 3 bacterium
ATAGGCTGGGGTCAAATTGCTGGAAAGGAGAAAATTGATATCAATCTATTAGGGAGACCATATTCACGGTATTTCTCAAATTCAAGCTAATGGCGGAGCTAGGGCAGGTCCTTGCCGTCGGCGCAAACGGGTGCCAAAAACTGCGCCAAAAAACTGGCGAGCCGAGCGGCTTTGTAGTACATTTGTCCGCGTATTTGGCATGTGTGAATGCTGCGGCTGGGGTCATTAATTTTGTCAGCTTTTTCGGCGTCTGACCATCCAGTTCAGGCGTGATATTGTTCTTTGACAGCGTGCAGTCCCCTTGGGTGGTTTCGAGGACCAAAAAGCTGAAATTTTTTATTTCGGTCATCTTTGGTCACGTTTGGTCATCTCCCAAGAGCCAAATCCGAACAGGAGCATTGACAAAAAATTAGTAATGGGGGCGGTAAAGTTTTGCGGTAGCGGTAAAAAACGGTAAAAATCGGTAAAGTCTCGGCCAAAAAGCACCCTTTTTGTGGTGGTCAATGACAGTCGGGGAGATCTGCAAAACTTTGTCACCTGCAAAAAACAGAAACGGTAAGTGGTATAGTAATTCGGTGCTCTATCCCCTGTAACGGCAGTCTTGGTTGTTGTGCTGGATACCATTAAAAGGGTGTTTGTAATCTGGCGCACAAAAAAATGGCGTGGCAAAAACCGCCAAAAACCGCCAAAACACGCCAGAAACCGCCATTTATAGTGTGGAATCAAATTAAATTTGCTCCGGAGGGGCAGTTGCGGGGTAAAAAAGGGTCGGGAGTGGTACCGTGTTGTCGTTCTGTAGCGGCAGTCTATGACCGCCGTGGTTGATACCCTAAAAAAGCAGTTTTAATCGCGCGAGCAAAAATCGGCAGGACAAAATATGACATTTTGTGACAAAATGTGACAAAACCGGACATTGGGATTTGGTTTTTTAGAAATATAAAGCGGCGCTTTCAAATCCGTAGGCGACGGCTTGAGAAGTCTCTAAAATTGCTTTAATTTGAGCCTCGTCACCTCGTCTCCTACAGGGGATTGAACTTGGCTCTAAATATACAAAATAAGATAATATAATAATCTATGACTTACCCAAAGCTGCCCTCAAATTAGATCGAATTTCGAGATAGGCTTCGTGATGGATCTGACACAACTTGCGGTCGTGTCAGGCCCTTGAGGTTTCCTTTTCAGGCTGGATCGGGTGTCGGCTTTTCGGGAGTAAAAATGACAGTGCGGCGGCGGCCAGCAGTCCGATTCCCAGCGCGGTGAAGGGAATGGCCACGCTGCTGTATTTCACTTTCAGCCAGCCGACAATATACGGCCCGGCAAAGCCTCCGGTGTTGCCGAGCGCATTGACGAGTCCGATGACCGGTCCGAAAACCTGCCGGGGCAGGTTCTCGGTGGGGATGGCCCAAAACGGAGCAAGTGCGGCAAAGGGTCCCGGAATGGCCAGACACATAAACGCGTACGACAGCCAGAAATGGTCTCTGGTCAAGACACTCAAAATCAAACTGCCGCCGCTGATGGTGTAAACCACAGCCACATGACCGCGGCGCTCGCCCGTTTTATCCGAGTGCCAGGAGTTCATTATCATGACAATCGCGGTCAGCGCATAAGGAAGGGCGAATAAAAATCCATATTGGATGCCGCTGAAATTTCTCGTCTTCAAACCGTCAGTAAAAAACGCCATGCAGCCGTAGGCCGCTGAATTGTGCAGAAAACAAATGACGATCATGACCAGGATGTCTTTTTGTATCAGGTGTTGCCAGAATGGGACCTTTGCCGTGGCGGGCAGGTTTGATTTATCTGCTTCCTTTTGCAGCGTGGTTTCCAAAAATGATTTTTCCGGGCCGGATATCCATTTGGCATCGTGCGGATGGTCGCTGATGAACCACCACCAAAACGGGAGCCAGACGAAGGGCAAAGCGCCTTCGAGCATCAGCATGGTTTGCCAGTCATACGCTTGCAGCAGCCATCCGGTGACGGGCGCGGAGGCCACTACGGCGAGCGGTTGGCAGAGATTCCAAAGCGCATTCGCGCGGGCGCGCTCGGCTCGGGGAAACCAATGGGTTAGTAAAACCACGGTGGCGGGAAACACGCAGCTTTCGGAAACGCCCAGAAGAAAGCGCGCGATTTCAAATTGGAAAAATGATTTTGCCAGACCGCATCCCACGGCGCACGCTCCCCAGAAAATCAAACACAGGCTGATCAGTTTTTTGGCGCTCCACCGGCCGGCGAGATGGCCTCCGGCCATTTGGAGCAGCACATAGCCCAGAAAGAAAATTCCCGCCGCCTGTCCTTTCATGCGGTCATCCATCGCCAAATCTCGCAGCATGGAGGATATTTTAGGGTCCAGCGCCAGCGCGACATTGGTCCGGTCAATATACGAAATGGTGTACATGACGAGCGCAACCGGGATAATGCGGAGCCAGCGTTGGTGGATCATGCGGAAGCTTGTCGGAAGCTGCAGCCTCAAGCCAAGGTTATTTGGTGAACGTTCGCAAGGTCAGGCGCAGCAGGGTTGTCTTTTCAATAAGGGAAAGGCTTTACAGTGAACCCAATGGTTCGGTTTTACGGAAAATCTCCTGGTTCGTGTACAAGAGCCGTGTCCGGCAAATCGCGACGGGCCGGTTTGGCTGGGGTTTATTTTCCGTCGGTGGTGAAGCTGGCCAGGATGGGGCGGTGATCGGAACCGAGCCCCCAATTGGGCACCGTGGCAATGTAGGTTTCCGATTTTTTCCAGTTTTGCGCGAGCGCCGGGCTGAAGAGGATGTAATCAATGCGACTATACGTGTCTTCCAACCCATAATACTGGGTCCAGGCCACATTGCGGGGTTCGAAGCGGGCAACGGGATTGGGGGCGGTGTCACCATTCCGCTCGGCGGGGCGCGTGTCGGTCAGTTTAAATTTGCCGCGACCGATGATTTCTTTGGTGGAGGGGGAGTTTTTGACGTCATTGAAATCGCCCAGCACAATCAGCCTAGCGTTCGGGTTGAGCTTAAAATGCTCGTCCACCATGCCGCGCAATATTTTCGCCTCCTGCAGCCGCTGCTCCGCCTCATCCGCCACCGGCGATGGGCGACGCGACTTTAAATGAGCCACGATGAGCGTGAACGTAAAATCCTTAGCCGCCTGAATCTCCGCTTCGGCAAATCCCCGGCTGGTGAACACGCGGCGTCCATCCAGTAGAAAACTGTCGTTGGTGTGCGGATGGCGGGAGAGAATGGGCAACCTGCTTAAAATGGCGACATGGATGTTCGTGTCAAAGCCGGTGACGTGCTCCCAAAACGGAAATTCACAACCTTCGGCGCGCAAAGAATCGCGCAGTTCCAACAGGGCGTTGGTCGTGCCCATTTCTTCCAGCGCCAGCACGTCCGGGTTTGCGGTACGAATACTTTCCCGGATTTTAGCTTTGGCCGCCTCGGATTTGATGAAACGGCGGGATTCGGTGGGGTGGTCAAGATAGTTTTCGAGGTTGTAGGTGGCAACGCGGAAGTTTGCAGCCGGGGAGTTCAAGCTACCCCATAAAACGGCGAGGATGGCGAGGCGACGATGCATTGAGGCAGATTAAAGCCATTCAATGGGCGACGAAAGGAAATCCCTGCGGCAAAGCGGAATAAATGGGGGAATAAAAAGTGAGCGAGGGTGATTGGTTTATGCGATTGGGCAGAAAAAGGATTTTTTGCGGGTTGATTTCAGGGAGGCTCTTTTTTTGCATAATTCCTCCGAAGCTGCTATGATTTCGGCATGCCTCCTATTGGAAAGAAGAAATCGGCGGTGGTGAAACTGGACGATAAGCAGAGTGAGCGGGATACCCGGGAACTGCGGATTGACAAAGTGGGTGTGCGCGGCTTGCGTTTTCCCATTCAGGTCCGTGATCGCGCGCACAGCGTGCAGAACACCGTGGCCACGCTGGGAATGTTTGTGGATCTGCCCAAGGAATTCAAAGGCACCCACATGAGCCGTTTTGTGGAAGTGCTGAATGCGCACGGGGCGGTCATACAGGTGGAGAATATCACGGACATTCTGCATGAACTGCAAAAGAAGCTGTTCTCGGCGACGTCGCACCTGGAAATTGAGTTTCCGTATTTCATGTCCAAAAAATCGCCGGTGACCCGACGCGAGAGCTTGATGGATTACCTGGTGCGTTTTGATGCAGCCGGCTGCGGGGCGGAGACGGATTTTGTGATGACGGTGAAAGTCAACGTGACGACTTTGTGCCCGTGTTCCAAGGCCATATCCAAATACGGCGCCCACAACCAGCGGGGCGAAGTCAGCGTGGCGGTGCGGTTCAAAAAAATTGTCTGGATTGAAGAGATCATTGAAATGATTGAGGCTTCCGGCAGTTCTGAACTGTATGCGCTGCTTAAACGACTGGATGAAAAGGCGGTGACGGAACGCGCGTATGAAAATCCGGTGTTTGTGGAAGACCTGGTGCGCAACGTCGCCTTGCGGCTCAATGCGCATCCGCTGGTGACCTGGTATAAGGTGGAGGCCGAGAACTGCGAAAGCATCCATAATCACAATGCCTACGCCTGCATTGAGAGCCGCCCGGAAATTCGAATTCGCATGGCCAAGCTCCCGCGCGGAGCGGAGGGAAAGGCGGCAGGGGAAAAATCCTGAAAATTTTAGTGGATTATTTGCCACGCTTTGGTACATTCCCGCCCCTTTGAAGCGTTGGCCGGAGCTGTATCCGGCCGGGAATAAATTTTTGTGACCTTGAAGAAAAAAGTAATTAAGAAGCCGGAACCGCGGGGCAAGTTGCAGTCCGTGGCGACGGCGGCGGCGATTTTGGGTCGGCCGGTGGCCAAGCCGAGTGCCGGGCCTGACCTGAAAAGGGTCAAGCCGGAGTGGCAGGGATTTTGTTTGCACCTGCTGGAGTTGCGCGAGCAACTGGTCAAGCAGATGAATGGTCTGGCCAAGGAATCCGCCCAGGAAATGGCCGGCTACAGCCTGCACATGGCGGATTCCGGCACGGATAATTTTGACCGGGATTTTGCCCTGAGCCTGCTTTCATCCGATCAGGATGCGGTTTACGAAATTGAGGAAGCCCTCAAGCGAATTGAACGGAAAACGTATGGCGTCTGCGAATTGACCGGCAAGGTCATTCCCAAAGCCCGTTTGGAAGCGATTCCCTGGACCCGTTTCACCGTGGAAGCACAGGCCCAATTGGAGCGCGAAGGCGCCTTGAAATCCCGCCGCTTGGGCACGCTCGGCACCATTGATGCTGTGGGAGCCCTAACCGATGTCGAAACCGAAGAGGGCGAAGAGGGCGACGAAGTCAAACCGAAGGAAAAAGAATAATTTATGCCGCGAGAAGTCATCACCATCGAATGCACCGAGGCGCGCAAAGAAGGCAAATCGCCCTCGCGCTATACCACCAGTCGCAACAAAAAATTGCAGACGGAAAAACTGGAGGTTAAAAAATACAACCCTGCGCTCCGCCGCCATACCTTGCACAAGGAGATCAAGTAATTATGCCCCGCAAGACAAACACCGATAAAAAATCCGACAAGCGCGGCACCCGCGAAAATCGCACTCCGCGCCCCAAGCCGAAGATCGACTTTACGATTGACGCCTTGGATTACAAGAACACCACCTTGCTGCGCACTTTCGTGACCGATCAAGGACGCATTCTGCCGCGCAAATATACCGGCCTGCCGGCGCAGTACCAGCGCCGCATGACCGCCGCCATCAAGCGGGCGCGCCAGATGCTGTTGATGAAGTAGTTTTTTGCCGCCCGGCCCAATCTGGTCTGGCGGCTTTTTTATGTAAATCTATTGCAAACGATTTGCATTTAAAAATATCGAACTGTTTTCATGGAATATCTGGTTCTGCTATCAAGCATCGCGTTGGGGGTAGCGACCGTTTTTGGCCTGCGCCTGACGGATGCCCGGCGCGTGAAAGTGCTGAATGCTTTCACCGGAGCGTATTTGCTCACCCTGGTGATGCTGCATTTGCTCCCGGATTTATACGAGCCTGAAAACGGCATGGTGGTCAAACCGCTGGCAATTGGCGGATTCATCCTGCTGGGCTTTTTTCTGCAAATCGCCATGGATTCGATTTCCATGGGCATTGAGCATGGGCATGCCCATGAAATCCGGGGCCGCATGGCCATCGGCATTCTGGCCGGACTTTGCCTGCATGCCTTTATCGAAGCCCTCGCGCTGGGGCAATCTCGTGAACTACAAAATCCGCACGAGCGCGCGGCTCATCATTTTTTGCTCGTCAGCGTGGTGGTTCATAATTACCCCATTTCCATCGCGTTGCTGGGCATGTTGTTGCAAAGCGGCATGAAGAAAACTTCCGCGCTTCTGTGCCTGGCCCTGTTCGCCGCGATGGCTCCCATCGGCATGTTTACCAGCTCCGCCACCGGATTGGCCGTTTACTCCCGGTATTTGATGGCGATTGTCATTGGGATCTTCATGCATATTTCCACGACAATTTTGTTTGAGAGCGAGGACCATCACCGTTTTCCGGTTGCCAAACTATTTGCCATTGTGATCGGCCTGCTGTTGGGCATTGCGAGTGTGATTTTTCAGCCGTGAACAGTTCCGGTCGAAATCCACATGCGCATCAACGCCAGGAACTGGGCGCGCTTACCAGCCGCTTGCGCCGCGAAGCCCGAAAAATCACCGGCCCCCGCGCGGCAATTTTGGAAATTTTGCGCCATCACCCCCATCCGCTGACCAACAAGGAGATTTTTGCCCAATTACCCGCCGGCGAATGTGATCTGGTCACAATTTATCGGGCGATGCGCATGTTGGAACAGGTGGGCATGGTGAAGCGCTTTGACTTTGGAGACGGGGTGGCACGGTTTGAACTTATCGAGGAAGGCGACGATGGTCACCACCATCATTTAATCTGCACCCACTGTGCTGAGGTGGTCGAGATCAGAGAATGCTTTCCGGTCGAAATTGAAGCCCGCATTGCCCAGGCCTACGGTTTTTCCGCCGTGACCCACCGTTTGGAATTTTTCGGGCTTTGTCCGGGCTGCCAGAAATAAAGCGCGCGCTCGTATTGATGGGCAGCCGCGGAGTTTTATTGATTCACGGGGCATCCGGTTCACTTTGCCGGTGGTGGTCACTTTGCCGGGTTATTCAGCCAAAGCTTGTTTCCCAACTTTTCTTGCCATATATCTTTCGGTGTGTCACCCCGTCCAACCATGCTAAGTTTATGCTGTGGATGGGCGGTTTTATTGGGAGGCTTGCTCTGGGCCTTGCCGGCCGGTGCTTCTGTGGACACCACTTCCTGGTTTGTTCGCGCATGGATGACGGATGACGGTTTGACGGACAATGACGTTACCGGCATGGCACAAAATGCGCAGGGGTATATCTGGGTAGCCACGCAAGGGGGATTGGCGCAATTTGATGGAGTGAGGTTTCGCGAGGTTGCCTTGCCGACGGCATCCCAGCGCTCGCGTCCGCTGATTCGTGCGATGCTGCAGGGGCATGGCGGAGACCTTTGGTTCGCCCTTGAAGGCGGCAGCGTGGTTGCGCTGGCTGCCAACCGTACCAATGTTTTCAGCGCGGCGGATGGCGTGCCGGCATTCCGCCCATCTTCGCTGGCGGAAGCTGCCGATGGGGCGGTTTGGGTCGGGTATGTGGATGGATCGGCCTGCCGGATTGCCAATGGCAAGCTGACCCGATTTACGGCCAAGTCCGGACTTTCCGGAGTGGGGCCGTGCATTTTGTCGGCTGATACCAAGGGGCAAATCTGGTTCGCCAAAGCCGGGGCGCTTAGCTTTTTCCGTGACGAGAAATTCGTTTTTGCCGCCGGTCTGCCTGATGGCATGGTGCGTATGGCCCCGGACCGCTCCAGTGGCTTATGGCTGGTGGTTGGTTTGCAATTGTTCAGGGTCGAAGAAGGTAAGTCCCTTCAACCAGTCGCGACGCTGCATTCCGGCACTGTCGGCGTCAATCCAGCAGCGGTTTATGAGGACCGTTCCGGTGCGGTTTGGATTGGAACATTGGCGGGCGGTTTGTTCCGCGTCAATGGAACCGACGCGGCTTTGGTGACAACCTCATACCCTGACGTGCTGAGCCTGATGGAGGATCGCGAGGGCAATCTCTGGGCGGGCACGGGTGGCGGCGGTTTAAACCGTCTCCGGCCCCGTGTGCTCGAACTGCAAAACTCGGAGACTGGCTTGCCTTTTTCCAGCGTGCGTTCCGTGTGCGAAGACAGCCGCAGCAACATCTGGGTGGCGGCCCAAAACGGTACCCTGGCGAACCTGCAGCATGGCCACTGGCAAAACCTGTCCTCCGCCAGCAACTGGGCGGGCGTGCATGTGACTTGCGTGGCGGATGATGCCCGGGGTGGCGTTTGGGTTGGCACCGCTCACGATGGCTTGCGCCGCTGGACCGGGGATAGCCTGATCATTTATGGCCATGCTGAGGGACTGACTGCCGAAAATCTTCGAGCTTTGCTCACTACCCGTGAGGGGGATGTCTGGATTTCAACGGAATCGCCGAGCACCGTACTCCGGCTGCATCAAGGCGCATTCGAAACCCTGGCTCGTCCGGTGGGCACTCGTACAGTGCGCACCTTTGCCCAGGACAAGCAAGGTGTCGTTTGGATGGGTACGGTAGATGGCGCTCTGCTGCGCTTTCAAAATGGTCTGATCGCGGATGTGAGCGAGGGCACGCTGCCGCTTCGTAAACCCATTCGCTGCCTGTATGTCGCGCCGGATGGCGATTTGTGGATTGGCTATGCCGGCGCGGGCGTGGGCCGGATTCGGGCAGGGAAATTTAACAGCCTGTCAACGGATCGGGGGCTATACGATGCATATATTTGCGGGATGATGCAGGATGACGGGGGCGGCTTCTGGTTTAGTTCCGATCACGGGATTTTTCAGGTCCGGCATAACGAGTTGGAAATTGCGCTCACCGGCAAATCGGCAACTGTCCGCTCGGTCCTCTTTGGCCGGGAGGAATCATTGCCCAGTTTGCAGGGTAATTTTGGGCACAGCCCCGGATTCACTCGCAGCCACGACGGCAAAATCTGGTTTCCCACGCGCAGCGGGCTGGTCGTGGTTAATCCCAATCAAACGGCACCTAATCACCTGGTCCCTCCGGTTGTCATTGAGCGCCTAGTGATGGATGGCGAGGCGATGCTTGCGTCGCCGGGCCAGGAAATCCTGCTGCCGCCCCGGCATCGAAAGGTGGAAATTGAATTTACGGCCTTAAGTTTTGTGGCGCCGGAAAACGTGGCTTTTCGCTGCCAGTTGGAAAATTGGGATGATACGTGGATCAATGTTCCGCGCGGCCAGCGCACGGTGAACTATCCCCGACTGCCGGCGGGCCAATACACATTTCGCGTCACTGCCTGTAACAATGCCGGCATCTGGAATGAGGCGGGCGCGGAACAATTGATCACAGTGGAGCCATTTGTCTGGCAGCGGTGGTGGTGCAAAATGCTGGCCATGCTCATTTTGCTGGGCGGAGTGGCACTGGCAGTGCGGCATTATGCTCATCGTAAATATCGGTTGCGCCTGGGAAAGCTGGAGGCGGAGGCGGTTTTGCAAAAAGAGCGCGCTCGCATTGCGCGGGATATTCATGACGAATTGGGGGCCAACCTCACGCAAATTTCCCTGCTGGGAAAATTCACGCTGCATGATCTAAGTGATCCGCAGAAAGCCGGAACTCATGTGGAGAAAATCGCCGCCATCGCCCGCCAGGGAGTGCGGGATGTGGATGAAATCGTGTGGGCAGTCAATCCCCGGAATGATACGTTAAGTCAATTATTGGATTATGCCGGACAATACGCCGTGGACTTCTTGCAAGCCGCAAAAATTCGCTGCCGGATTGATTTTCCAGGTAACATTCCCATCCGCCCGCTCCCGGCCGATATGCGGCATGGTTTATTTATGGTGGTCAAGGAAGCCCTGAATAACGCGGTGAAGCATTCCGGGGCAAGTGAGATCGTGCTACGCGCGCAGCTGGACGGTGATATATTGAGACTGAGCATCACGGACAACGGAGCCGGTTTTGCTACATCGGGAGAGCATTTGCTGGCGGACGGTTTGCGCAACATGCGACAGCGCGCGACTGATCTCGGCGGGAATTGCACGATTGACAGTCAGCCAGGCAGCGGCACCCAAGTGCGGGTGGAACTGGAGTTGCCATGATCGGCCAATTTTGCGACGTTTACACAGATCCATTTTAACATGAAACCGCCATCCATTTCGGTTGCCATCATCGAGGATGTTCGCGGCACCCGGGAAAACCTGCTGGAACTATTAAAACGCGCGCCGGGTTTAAAATGCGTGGGGACCTATGCCAACGCTGAGGACGCCATTCGTTATTTGCCAGCACTAACACCCGAGGTGGTTCTGATGGACATCAATTTGCCCGGCATGAGCGGGGTGCAGTGCTCGGCGGCGCTGAAAGCACGCCTGCCCAAGACCCTGATTCTGATGCTGACCGCCTATGATAATAGTGAATTAATTTTTGAATCCCTGCGCTCCGGAGCCAGCGGTTACCTGATGAAAAACACCGAGCCGGACGAAATCATTGCCGCCATTGAACAGGTTCATGCGGGTGGTTCTCCCATGTCCATGCAGATTGCCCGCAAGGTGGTAAGCCATTTTCAGGAAATTAAAAAACCGTCCTCGGAATTTGAGCAATTGACCCCCCGCGAAACCGAAATCCTGTCGCTGCTGGCCAAAGGTTTTCTCTACAAGGAAATTGCCGACCAATGCCAGATCAGTTTGCATACGGTTCGCGGGCATGTGCACCTGGTCTATGAAAAACTGCACGTGCAATCACGGTCCGAAGCCATCATCAAATACCTCGGTCAGAAATAAACCGCACGACGGCGTACAGAACAAATGTTCCGTAGCCGGGCAGACGCAGTTATGAAATAGTGGAAGCATGAATTCCACCCACGCAAAAATTCTGGAAGCTTCCAGAAGGCGTCAGCCCGGGTTTACTTTGATTGAATTGTTGGTGGTCATCGCCATTATTGCCATTCTGGCAGCCATGCTTTTGCCGGCGCTGGCCAAGGCGAAACAGAAGGCCCAGCAGTCCAGTTGCCTGAATAATTTCAAACAGCAGGCTTTGGGTACCCACATGTACACCGACGACAACAATGATCGGTTGCCGCCCGGCAATAATGTTTACGGACTCTCCTTTGGCCAGATGGCGGGATATAGCAACCTGCGCGCGGTGATGGTGAATGGCGTCAACGACAATCGCGGTTTGCTGATCTTTTATATCAATTCCTATGTGGGCCTTCCCGATGCCAGCAATGCCACAAATTATGCCGGCATCATGATTTGTCCCGGCGCGCTGGGATATACTCCCCAAGTAAGCCCGGTGCCTGAGATTCCATTCCGCCAGTTTTATGGGGCTTACAATCCGAATTATGCCAATACTAACGACACCCAAATGACAATATACCCGTTTGGCGACTTTTTAGGTTCAGTTAATACCGGACCTTCCCATAAGTTGAGCGCCTTTGTGGGCATGGGTTCCGTTGACAAGCTGTGGGCGGTATGTGATTTGGACCAATTGGGATACACCGGGACCGGCGGGCCTTCCTGGAAGGCCGTAAATCCGCCAACCCCCATCCATGGCCGTTCCCGTAATTACTTCTATTTTGATGGCCATGCCGGAAGTAAAACCGTGTCGACTACCGGCACTTTTCCGGGAAAATTTTGATTCAGTCGCCTCTTGCTCATCCATTTCAAAAACCATTTAAACCAACATCATGAAAACTGCAAATAGATCCATATTTACCTTGCTTCTGTGCGCTTCCGGCGTGTTTACCGGCAGATCCCAAACAGCGCCCAACGCAACGATTTCGACACCGGTGATTGCCGAATCATCGGTGCAATATGCCACGGGAGCGACTCCCACGACGTTTACCAACTATGTATCTGGCTACGATAAGGTAAAATTTAGCGCCACGAGCCCTTGCAAAAGCTATCTCAAATTTGATTTTACGGGGCAGAATCCTAATACCAACTATCTGTTGAAATTTTCTTTTCCAACCATATCCAACAATGGCAAGACGCATTTTTTCCTTTGGGCTTTAAACCAATCCTACCCGGGATTTGTCACCAATAATCCCAGCCTCACCTGGTCCAATGCGCAGGCAAATTTTACCGGCAATGCTGAATCTGGTTTTACCCGATTGCTCACCAATGGCACTTTTAGCGCCACCTTGTTGAATGATTTCATCGGGAATGGTGGAAGCGGCGGCGTTGGCGGCTCCATCCAGGTTCCCTGGGGGAAATATCTGTTTAATAACCAGATCGTAATTGCGCTTACGGCCAGTAATGACGTGGCCAATGCGGCTGATGGCTCAACCGGAACCAGTGCCAACGGAGCTCGCCTGAGTTTAAATGCCGCTACGGCAACGTTTCAGCCGCTGACCGTGGGTAATCAACCACCGACGATTTCCACAATTCCGAATCAAACGGTGGTTTCCACGACGGCATCCAGTTCCATCGGGTTTACGGTGGCGGATGTGGAGGATACTCCTGCCAGTCTCACCAATATCGGCATTACACTTGGCAATACAAACGTCACCTTGACTTCCTCCAGTATCACCAGCGGGTCGGGCGGCGCGCGCGTGCTTTCGTTTGTGCCGGTTTCAAACCTGTCGGCCGGGCAGACGGCCAGCGCCACCGTTACCGTGGTGGTTACCGATAGTGCCGGCAATAGCGCGTCCACGGCATTTCAACTGATGGTTCCGCCGCTGATCCCCCTGCCTTTGGTGGTCAGCGGGACGAACTTAAATTATCTTTCGCCAACCAACCGTATCGGTCTGGGCTCCGTGGCCATTCCGTTTCAAATTGTGGATACCAATATCCCGGCTTCGAGTTTGATCGTTACCGGCGCCATATCCGCCTATTCCACCAACCTTGGCAGTATCAGTTTCTCCTCCGCTGTGGGGGTGGCCCCGAATACGAATAATTGCACGCTGACGGTGAATGCCATCGGGACGGGCG
>CAISVF010000471.1 GCA_903888765.1 uncultured Verrucomicrobia subdivision 3 bacterium
CCGCCGGTCAAAGTCAGCGTGCCGGTCCCAATCTTGGTCAACCCACCGGAACCGCTCAGCACACCGTCATAATTCGTGCTGGCGTTGTTGTTGCCAATGGACAAAACAACAGTGCTAGCCAAGGTGCGGCTGCCCGTCAAAGCTCCAATGGTTGACGCCTGGCTGAACGTCAATGCTCCGCTGTCCGCCGCGTTCATGTCCAGCGTCGCATTTTGGAGGGCCAAAGCATTGGCTACCGTAGTAGTTCCAGCCACCGCGCGGTAGGTGCCGGTGAAGGTGTTCACAGCGCCCAAGGTGAGGGCTACAGTTCCGCCGCTACCGTAAACGCTCATGGCACCGCTCATCGGGCCAGCGATGTTGAAAGTGCCACCGGAAAGGGCTGAGTTTATCAAGTTCAAAACCACTCCGGGGCCACCATTGATACCTCCGGAAATGGTGCCACCCGTATTATCAAAAGCGGTGATATAGGTGTTGGTGGTGTTGATGGTAATATTGCCTGAAATAGTGACTCCTGCAGCGGCGGTTCCACCATCGCCACCGATTTCGAGACCGTTCGTCGAAAGGATGATCGGCCCGTACCATGTCAAGAGGCGACTGTTGCCACCACCAATACGCAGTAAGGCACCGTTTGCCGTCAGGCTGTTGGTGTAGGTCTGGGTCGCGGTACTGTATATGCCTTCGTAAACCCCTTGGCTGCTACTCGTCATCGTTACCGGCCCGGTGCCAAATTGTATACCAAGTCCACCACTAGTAGTCGTTCCAGAACCAAGGTTGCCAGCGCCCGGTAGCATATTAAAGCCGCCGCTGAAGGTGTTAACCCCGTTCAAAGCCATTCCGGCGGAATCGCTATCGTTCACGGCTCCCGTTCCGGAAATGATCCCGGACAATGTCTGGGCGGCGGTGCTATTTATGTTTAGGGTGCCATTGTTCAGTATATTCCCGGCATAAGCACCGTTGCCCAACCGCCCGGTAGTACCAATCGTCAACACACCGTTGCTGATGGTGGTGAAACCAGTGTAGGTGTTGGTAGTGTTGAGTGTCGCCGTGCCCGAGCCAGTCTTGATGAGGGCGCTAGTCCCGACGATGCCAAAGTTTCCCGCGATCTGGTAAGGGGTGGTGTTATTGCTAAAGGTCACTAGGGCCGGCGCGACATTTGCCACAGAGATGTTCACGGTGCTGTTGGCGGTGAGCGTATCGTCAAAGAGCACTGCGGCGCCATCGGCATAGTTTATCTGTCCCGAGTTGTATTTCCAGTTCTTGGGCGCGCCAAAAACGTTGGTGCTCCATTCGCCACTCAAGGCACCCGACCAAACATACGGGTAGGCACCCACCTGGATGGCACCAGAGCCGGTAATGAGTCCACCCGAGTTGGCGCTGTTGTAAACACCGCTGGGCTTGCTGACGCCACCCAGCACCAGGGACACGACCGCATTCGTGGTCGTGAAGGTCAGGTTCAGCACGGCTCCGTTGGACACCGACACGGTGCCAAATAACGGCAAGGTGGATTGGGAGAGAGACAGGGTGCCGGCGGCGACTGTGGTGTTTCCGCCGTAAGAAGTCGTGCCAAATACCTGCGTGCTGGTGCCGATTTTGATCAATGAGTTGCCGCTCAAATTGCCGCTATAAGTGTAAGTGTTCGCAGTGTTGTTGCCGATAGACACCGTCCCGGTGCCCAGATTTAGGTCGCGGGAACCCGTCAGAGCGCCAATCACATGGTTGAGGTTGTTCAAACTGACCGCGCCGGCATCAGCCGTGTTCATGTCCAGCGTGGCGTTTTGCATGGCATACGCATTGCCTACGGTTAACGTTCCGCTCACCGAACGGAAGGTTCCGGTGAAAGTGTTCGATCCGCTTATGGCGAGAACATTGTTACCATTTTCCAAGATGTTACCCGCTCCACTGATGGAGCCGCTGATGGTGTTGCCACCGTAACACTGCACGGGGGAGGAACAAGTCAGCGTAAAGCCGTTGATGTTCAACGAACCATTAACATTCACGCCGGAAGACTGATTGCTGTTGAGCGCACCTGTCGCAGACTGAACCAAGCTGGAATCCGCGGTCAGGGTAACCGGCCCGGACCACGTCAACGTGTTATAGTTATTATACTGGGGTTCGGATTGCAAGATGCCGCCGTTCAGGGTGAGCGCATTGGTGACGGTAGCGCTGCCGGGTGCCGCTTCAATAATCGCCCCCGCGTTCAAGGTCACCGGCCCGGTGCTAAAGGGGTTAATGCCACCCCAAACACTCAGTTTGCCATTGCCGGTGCCATTCACAATCGTGCCGCCGGTGTAAGTGTTCGCGCCTTGTACCGTCAACCGCGAATTGCCGCCTTCCAGATAATAGGTAATACCGCCCGAACCGCTGATCGCGCCTTGCAGACAATCACCATAATTTGAAACCTGGTAGCCCATTTGGGGCCCATTATTTCCATCGTTGGTCACCAAGATGCCGCTTGTGCCGATATTGATCGGCCCAGACAAGAATATCTGGCAGCCTTTACTATCGCCGGACATATGGAAACCGTTCGTTACGGTGACCGGCCCAGACCAGGTTTGACTGTCCTGATCGCCGCCGATGTGCAAGTAACCCAAGTTCAAGAACAATGCATTCGTAAACGTGCATCCGTAGGTATAACTTCCGGATCCCGGATTAAAGGTCACCGGCCCAGTGCCAAGCGAATAGGAACTTGGGAAGTAAAGCTGGCCGCCATTGACGCCAGTGCTATTGGTGGTGAAGGTAGTGCCACCGCTGTAGGTGCTGTTCGAGGAATTCAACGTCAGGTTGCCTCCGACCACCTGTAAGGCCAAAGCGCCGCCGGTGTTTTGAAGGATGCCCTTGAAGGTGGTGGTGCCGCTGCTGGAGCCAACGGTTAGGGTGGCGGCGGCTCCCGTGTTATTCACAATGCCGTTACCGCTCAAGGCGTC
>CAISVF010000472.1 GCA_903888765.1 uncultured Verrucomicrobia subdivision 3 bacterium
GAGGTGGTGGAGCTGGCCAAAGTCATCGCGCCTTTCGACGGCATCTACACCAGCCACATGCGCCACGAAGACTGGCGGATTGATTCCGCACTGGACGAGGTTTTTCAGGTGGCCCGCGTGGCCGGGGTGCGAGCGGAGGTTTCGCACATCAAGCTGACGGGCGAAAAATCGTGGGGGCAGGCGGCGCGAATTCTGGGGCGACTGGAAGCGGCGCGCGCCGAAGGCCTGGACATCACCCAGGACGAATACGCCTATACCGCATCCAGCACCCTGCTCGCGCAACTGATACCCGACTACGCCTTTGACGGCGGCCGGAAAAAATTCCAAACGCTCTGCGCGGATCCGCCGGAAAAAGCGAAGCTGGCAGCGGACATCAAACAGCGCCTGCGCAATCGCGGGGGCACCAATTTTGCGTATGCCGTCATCGCGCACTATGCGCATGATCCGTCGCTCGACGGATTAAATATCGTCGAAGCGGCTCGGAAACTGCATCAGGCCGATACGCTGGAGGCGCAGGTGGAAACGATTCTGGAAATCGAGCAGCACGGCGGCGGCACCGGGGTGTTTCACGGCATGAACGAAGAGGACATGCAGCGATTCATGCAGCACCCGAACACCATGTTTGCCAGCGACAGCGGCAGCCGGGAATTCGGCAAGGCCATGCCGCATCCGCGCGGCTACGGCAACAACGCCCGCATCCTGGGCCACTACGTGCGGGAGCTGAAAGTGCTGCGCCTGGAAGATGCCATTCGGAAGATGACGAGCCTGCCGGCAGAGACCTTCCATCTGGCCAACCGCGGCCAATTGCAGGCCGGCCGGGCGGCCGATATCACCATATTCAACCCCGCCACCGTCCAATCCTCCTCCACGTATTCCGATCCGCATCATTATGCCGAGGGGATACCGTTTGTGCTGGTCAACGGCGTGAGCGTGATTCAAGACAGCCAGCATACCGGCGCGCGCCCGGGGCAAGCCCTGCGGCGGACCATGCTCAATAACGCGCCCTGACATTGCCACCGGTTATCCTGAAAACTGCCGTTGAGCTGAACCGCGAACCATCGCCAACCACGCAAAAGGGAAGGCTCAGCGGGGTGTCCGCCCAAATGCTTCCCTCAGTGAGTGAGCGGTTCCCGCTCGCAAAGCTCCGCCACTTGGGCGTATTCCGCTTATTTCGCGGTTTCAACTCCGGAATTTAGGATAACAAAAGAGTCTGGCCATCCCCATGACCAGACTCTCAAACCCAAACCCTAATCCATGAAAAACCGAGCACTCTCTCAGACCTGACCTGGAATGATTTGTTCAAATTCATTTTTTCATGCTTTCGGGTGGCATTCAGGCGTGTACCCACAACTGGTGACATGCAGAAAAACCAGGATGGCGTATGCTGATTCCGTTGGAAGTAGTGCTCCAACAAAAAATTTATAGCGTGTTTAGAAAGCGGCCGGAGTAGTGTCCGGCCGTTTTTCTTTTTGTGCGACTGAATGAGTCCGATCGAATCCGACAGCGCTGAGCGACTGACTACTGGCAGCAGAGGCAATTTCTGGTTAAAACTGTAGGGATTTGAAATTTTGAACTTTGTCTGCCGGCGGATGCTTTCAGAGTTTGGTTTTTCCTGGAGTCTGGTTTAGTCGGGGTTGCTGGCACTGACGAGTAAGACTTCCAGGCCTTCCGGCGTGTTTATGGTGAGATATTTTTCTCCTTCCGGCGTGATGGCGATTTGGAGTGTGATGGCCTGGTTATCTTTGAGCAGATAATACTGAAACCGCTGCTTTTCCATGTGTTCAATGACCTGCGCCTGCGTGTGGGTCCAGAACAATGATGGGCCGGCCTTGCCCTGTACAGAAATGACCCGCTGGGCCAATGGTGCCTTCCGGTCGCCAATCACCCGCTCCACTTTCAAATTGATGCTCATGCGGCTCGGGCTGCGTGTCTGCAGGATGGGCGCGGCTGGCAGGGGCTTCATGGTCTTGCCGAGGTATGGCTTCAGTCATTTTTCGGCCGCCGGGTTAGA
>CAISVF010000473.1 GCA_903888765.1 uncultured Verrucomicrobia subdivision 3 bacterium
AGGTGGGCCTTGATTTTTTTACCCTCCGCGCCGGGCTTGAATTTATACAAACCTTTGACGATTCCCGTCTCGACGCCCGCCGGCATGGGCGGCATTGGATAGTTTTCGTTATAGAGGGCGAGGTAGTAGAAGACCTCCTCGTGCTCCACAAACATCCGCCGCAGGCCGTCGGCAATGATGACGGCGAGTTCAAACCCGAAGGCCGGGTCATAAGGCAGGCAGGTGGGAATGGTGCTGGCGTGCAGCAGACTGTGACCGTCCTGATGCTGGAGCCCTTCACCGTTGAGCGAGGTGCGGCCGGAGGTCGCCCCCAGGAGAAAACCCTTGGCCCGGATATCGCCCGCCAGCCAGAACTGATCGCCAACGCGCTGCGGGCCGAACATGGAATAATAAGTGTAAAAAGGAATCATCGGTACACCGTGCGATGCATAGCTGGTGCCGGCAGCGATGAACGAGGCCATGGCCCCCGCCTCGCTAATGCCCTCCTCCAGAATCTGTCCGTCCTTCTTTTCGAGATAATAGAGCAGTGATTTCTTATCCACCGGCTCGTACAGCTGACCTTTGGGCGCATAGATGCCGATGTCTTTGAACAGGGCATCCATGCCGAAGGTTCGCGCTTCGTCGGGAATGATGGGAACGACATGTTTGCCGACGGTTTTATGGCGCAGCAGGATGGTGAGAAGCCGGACAAAGGCCATGGTGGTGGAGGCCTCGGTGTTACTGCCTTTGGCAAACTCCGCAAAGTAATCCAGGTTGGGCACGTCCAGCGCCAGCGGTTTCACGATGCGCGCGGGTAAAAAACCGCCCAGTTTTTTGCGGCGCTCGAGCAGATACCTGGTTTCCACGCTATCCGGTGCCGGCCGGAAAAAAGGCGTGTCGGCAATCACATCATCGCTGATGGGAATGTCGAAACGGCGGCGGAACTCGCGGAGTTCCTTTTCGTTCATTTTTTTCTGCTGGTGCGAAATGTTTTTGCCCTCGCCCGCTTCGCCCAGTCCGTAGCCTTTTACGGTTTTGGCGAGGACCACGGTCGGCTGGCCTTTGTGCTCGCTGGCCGCCTTGTAGCCCGCATACATCTTGCGGACGTCATGACCGCCGCGCAGTAATTTGGAAATCTGTTCGTCGCTGAGATGATTGACCAATTCCAAGAGCTCGGGATATTTGCCGAAGAAATGTTTGCGGGTGTAGCTGCCCGGTTCCACGACGTATTTCTGGTAGTCTCCATCCACGCATTCTTCCATGCGCTTGAGCAGCAGGCCGGAGGTGTCGCGCTGGATGATTTCATCCCACTCGGTTCCCCAAATGACTTTGATGACGTTCCAGCCGGCTCCCCGGAAAAGTCCTTCGAGTTCCTGGATGATCTTCCCGTTGCCGCGCACCGGCCCATCCAGCCGCTGCAAATTGCAGTTTACCACCCAGATCAAATTATCGAGGTTTTCCCGCGCGGCGAGCGTGATGGCCCCGAGGGATTCGGGTTCATCGGATTCACCATCGCCCAGAAAGGCCCAGACTTTGGGTTCCGTTTTCCAATTGGTGAGACCGCGCGCCTGCAAATAGCGATTGAAGCGCGCCTGGTACAGGGACATGATCGGGCCAAGTCCCATGGAGACGGTAGGGAACTGCCAGAAGTCCGGCATGAGGTAAGGATGAGGATATGACGATAGTCCGCCTCCCTCAGCGAGTTCCTGCCGGAAGTTTCGCAATTGCTTTTCATCCAGACGCCCCTCCATGTAGGCGCGGGCATACATGCCGGGCGCAGCGTGACCTTGAAAATAAATCTGGTCACCCGGGAAATCTCCGGTGGCTCCGCGAAAGAAATGGTTGAACGCCACTTCGTAAAGGGTGGCTGATGAGGCGAAGGAAGCGATGTGGCCGCCGACGTTGGTGGTCGAGTTGGCTTTCACCACCATGGCCATGGCGTTCCAGCGCATGATGCTCTTGATGCGGCGCTCGATTTCGCGGTCACCCGGGTATTCCGGTTCCTGTTCCGGCGGAATGGTGTTTAGGTAGGCGGTGGTGAGGCCGCCGGTCGGCCGTGGGGCGGAACGCAGTTCCTGCGCCAGCTTTTCCAGCATTTGCGCGGTGCGCTCGGTGCCTTCGCTCTCCAGCGCCAGTTCAAAGACGGATTTCAGTGTGGCGGAAACCTTGTCGCCCGATCGGGACCCGTAAATTTCTTTTTTGGATGCTTTCAATTGGTTAAACTCGGTTGGTGAATAGAAAACGACACTGGCAAATTAAACGAAATTTGTCCCCGCATCGCCAGCGAAATTAAAGCCCAAAATATGAAGTGCCTCCATCTCCCGCCCCTGTCCGCTGCGGAAAATCTTGCGGCGGATGAGGCTTTGCTGGACTGGTGTGAAGGCGGGCAGGGTGGGGAAATGCTGCTTTTTTGGGAACCGCGGGAAACTTTTGTGGTGGTCGGCTATGCCAATCAGGTTGCCAGGGAAGTAAACCTTCCCGCGTGTGAACAAAAGAAGATCGCGGTGTTCCGTCGCTGTTCGGGTGGCGGTACGGTGGTGCAAATGCCGGGCGGGTTGAATTACAGTTTGATTCTGCGCATCGCCACGACCGGTCCCAGCAGCAGCATCTCTGCCACCAATCACTACGTCATGGAACGCAACCGCCAGGCCGTGGCCTCTCTTGGCGCAAGTCTCCCACTTTCCGTTCGCGGTCACACCGATTTGTGCATCGGCGACTGGAAGTTTGCCGGCAATGCCCAGCGGCGGCGGAAAAATTTCCTGCTTTTCCATGGCACCCTATTGCTGGACTGCGACTTGAATTGGATCAGTGAATTGCTGTTAATGCCGGCGCTGCAACCGGATTATCGCGCTCACCGGCCGCATGAAGATTTTGTCACGAATTTGCGCCAGCCGGCTGCCGCCGTCAAAACAGCCCTCGCGAAGGCATGGGATGCGGAGGAATCCTTAACTCAGGTGCCGCTGGAGGCGATTTGCAAGCTGGCGCAGTCAAAATACGAAACGCGCGAATGGAATTTTAAATTCTAGAGCATTGACAGAAAAGCTGTAGGGATGGGCCGCGAGGATTTTTGGTTTTTGACGAGGCTTTAGCGAAGGCGCAGGTTTGATCCCGGAAACCGGAGTTCAACCACGGATGGACACAGATGGACACGGATAATAAAGTCGTTCGAAGATTGGCTCCGCTTCCACCAATGGGTGAACAACCTGAAATCCATTTTCATGCGTGTCCATCGGTGTCCATCGGTGGTTTTTCAAATTCCATTGCCGTTGGCTCGCGAGGGCTTTCGCTCCAGTTGCACGAGGCATTTTCCAGCCGTCCGTCAGTGCGGCAGTGCGCCGGGATGAAACATCCGCCAGAAGGCGATGCTCACGCCGATGATGCCCAGCAGAAAGCCGGTGATGGTGATGAGCCACTTGATTCTTCGGGCACGCGCGCTGAGCCTGGCCGTCTGGCTTTTTTCTTCCGCGCGGTGGGAGGCCATGGCTTTTTCCATCACGGCATTGATGACCTCGGCATTTTTCAATTCCAGGGTGAGCCAGCGGCCGGGCAGAAGTTTCCATTCCTCCGGCAGGCGTTCCAGCAGTTCGGCGGTTGCCGGTTGAAAGCCCCAGTGGGTCCAGAAGGGCGACGTTTCCTGGGTCCACACCCGAAAGACTCCGTGGTTCGCGGCAAGGGTTTGCAGTCGTTCCCAAAACAATTCCCGCGCTGCATCCGCGATGGCAAAATCCGCGTAATCCTCGGAATGCAGGCGCGCGTGCTGGCCGGTGAACTGGAGGCCGAGTGCCCCGGCAAATTGGCCATCGTGTTCGACGACTTGAAATTCGGTCAGCCGGGCTTCCAGAGTTTCTATGGGCAGCTGCGCCGCGCCCCAGAGCGCTTTGAGTGCCGGCAGATCATCCACGGTGGCGCGGCGGGCATGGAGCCGGGAAGAGGTCATGAGCGCAGGATAATTCCGGCGGGCGGATTATCCAATGGGATTTTGCTCCAGACCACGCTGCGCCGGCAACACGCCGGCAACAAAGAATCAATCGTGTTCAACCTGATCCGGGAGTTCGTTCGTGTCGCCAGCCTGCGGGGGAAAATGCGTGGCGAGCAGTTCGCCGGCTTTCTGGATGGCGTGAATGATGCCGGCGGTGAAGCCGGCGTTTTTGAAATGGCCGGTCATTTCAGCCGCGACCGCGACCCAAAAGGCATCGCCACATTTTTGATGGACGCCAATGTCACCGAGAATGGCAAACTTGCGTGCGGTCGGGGCCACGAAAATCAGCACGCCATTGCGGTGATGTGTCTGGGCCATGCCGAGTTTGTCAAATTGCACCTGGCCCGCCGCGACGGGATCGTCAACGGCCTTGTGGGTGATAAAAACGCGTATTTCGCCGGAGGTTTTTTGCTCCGCCGTGCGGATGGCCGCGACGATGTCCTCGCTGGACAACTGTTGGAGAAAAGCACGGTGTTTCATTTACCAACTCCCTCCGGCTCCGCCGCCGCCGGAACTGCCGCCGCCGCCGGAAAATCCACCGCTGTCGCCCCCGCCCCCGCCTCCGCCTGACCAACCGCTGCCGCCGCTGCTCCAGCCACTGGAACCGAAGCCGCCCATATAAACGCCGCGTCGTGAGTAGGGGCCCATTCCGCTGGCGCTGAAAATTCCCCTTCCAAGGATGATGGCAAAAATGATGACGGCCACTATCCAGATGGCACCTTCGCCGGGCGGAGTGTGGATGTGGCGGTTCTGATCCGCGGTCGTTCTTCCGGTACCTTTGTATTCACCTTTGGCAGCGGCTAAAATGGCGGTCACGCCGGCGTTCGCCCCGGCCGTGAAATCTCCGGCCTTGAAGTGCGGCGCGATTTCATCCGCAATGATGCGTTTGCACAATGCATCCGGCAAGGCTCCCTCGAGTCCGTAGCCCGTCTGTAAAAACATCTTGTGATCCTGCGTGAAGACAAACAAAACCGCGCCATTGTTTTTGCCCTTCTGGCCCACGTGCCACGAGTTGAAAACCCGCACGCAGTAATCTTCCACGGAGGAATCGCTCTGCATTTTCGGAAAAATGGCGACCACAATCTGGCTCGCGGCATCGCGCTCAAATTGTTCCAGCCGCTGATTGAGCTGGCTGGCCATGGCGGGCGCAATCACCCCGGCATAATCATTGAAATACTTCGCCGGCGGCGGCGGCATCACCTCGGCCGCCAGCGCTTGAAGGCAAAATACCGCAACCAGTAATCCGGGGAAAAATTTCACGGCGGTTATTTCTTGTTGAAGTCAAACTGCACCTGCGGCGGCTTGTCGGCGCCGGTGGTGGCGGCAAAATAGGGCTTTTCGGCAAACCCCAGCGCGCCGGCATAAAAAACGGTGGGAAAGGATTTGATGGCTGTGTTGTAGCTTTGCACGGCCTGATTAAAATTGCCGCGCTCCACGCTGATGCGATTCTCCGTGCCTTCCAGCTGCGCTTGCAAATCGCGGAAGCTGGCGCTGGATTTCAAATCCGGATAGCGCTCTGATACGACTAGCAGCCGGGACAAGGCGGAGGACAAGGCACCCTGGGCTTTTTCAAATTCCGCCAGTTTGGCGGCGTCGGCGGGGGCATTGTTCACGTCCATTTTGACCTGGCCCACGGAGGCGCGGGCGGCGGTGATTTCGGTGAGCGTGGATTTCTCGAAATTAGCCGCGCCGGAAACCGTGGCCACGAGGTTGGGAATCAGGTCCGCGCGGCGCTGATACACGTTTTGCACCTGCGCCCAGGAACTGTTCACCGCCTGCGACAGGCCGACGATCCGGTTGTAGCTGCCGCCCGCAATGAGAACCAAGATAAGCACGATGCCCCCCAGCACTGCCAGCACTCCGCATCCAATAGTAAATTTTTTCATATGTCGTAGGGGGAGGTTATGGCTGCCAATTCAGTCCGGCAATTACAAAACCGGTTTCATTTTATCATCGCACCCGCCAGATTGCGTAATAAGGGTGGCCGCCAGAAAAATTGACCGGAATAAAAATTTGCATTTCGGCGCAGCTGTGCAATTTTTTGCGGCAAATAAATATATGAAACCTGCCGCTCCCCAACAATTGATCGAGGCCCTGAACTGGCGTTACGCCACCAAAGTGTTTGATCCTTCAATCAAAATCACCGCCGAGGTCTGGTCCGCTCTGGAACAAGCGTTAGTGCTGACGCCGACCAGCTATGGTTTGCAGCCGTACCAATTTTTCATTGTGCAGGATGCGGCCAAGCGGGCGGCGTTGCTGCCGAATTCCTGGAATCAGAAGCAGGTGGTGGATTGTTCGCACCTGGTTGTGTTAGCCGCCCGTACCGAAATGACGTCCGCAGACGTGACGAAGTGGGTGGCGCATATCAGCTCCGTGCGCGGGTTGCCCGTCGCCTCGCTGGATTTCTATCGGGATATGATGCTCGGTGACATTGTCAATGGCCCGCGGGGGAAAATGGCCCATGAATGGGCCGCCCGGCAATGTTACATTGCGCTCGGCAACCTGATGACGACGGCAGCGCTGCTCGGCGTGGACGGTTGCCCCTTGGAAGGCATCAACCCCTCGGAATACGACAAAATTCTGGACCTCTCTGGCAGCGGTTTTAAAACGGTCGTGGCGCTTGCGCTCGGTTATCGCGGTGCCGGCGATAAATACGCGTCCCTTCCAAAAGTGCGCTATTCAAGTGCAAAATTAGTAAAAATGATGTAGTCGGCTTAGAAGTTTTTATTTTTTTAATTGGAATGTGGCACAGCTCTGGCTAATGTTGTGCCATGTTCAAAAAGCTTTTTATTCCGTCAGAGGACTCGGATTTGACCCACATGGCTATTTTAGTGGCGCGCTTGTGGTTTGGTTTGACGATGCTGTTTAATCACGGTTTTGAGAAATTGGCCCACTTCAACGATATTGTCGGCACGTTTCAGGATCCGCTACACTTCGGCCAGGAGGCGAGTCTGGTGCTGGTTATTTTTGCGGAGGTGCTGGGAGCATTGCTGTTGACGGTTGGGTTGCTTACCCGGGTAGCGGCTGCGGTGCTGGTTATTGACATGTTTGTTGCGTTTTTGATGGTGCACAAAACCACGATGACGGGGCAGGGCGGCGGCGAACTCGCTTTTCTCTACCTGGCCGGTTATGTGTTCCTGGTGATTGCCGGTGGCGGATTATTCTCGCTCGATACCGTGTTTTTTACCAAGGCTGGCAAAAGCCGGATTCAGCGCGGCGGAGTTTAAACAGGAGCGATTTGAGCGCGCGAGCAAGGCTGGATTTATTTAATTTCTGGCCGCTTTTTGTGGATGGCAAGGAGCAAACCCAGGGAAGTAGCTCCACCCTCGCAGTTTTTAGCCGTGTCGCTCACCTTTATTGGTGCCGGGGTTGAAATCAATTTGAAATCGGCTGGCCACTTCTGCCGAATATTGGCAAACTGGCTGGACATGCGAATTCTCGCCCTTGATCACGGAACCCGTCGTATTGGCGTTGCCGTCAGCGATGAAACCAAGACCATCGCCCAGCCGTTGGAATTTATTCCAGCGGAACCCTTTGCGCCGTTTCTGGAACGCTTGACGAAAATTCTCCTGGAAAAAGAGATTGATCTCATTCTCATCGGCATGCCCCGTAATATGGATGGCAGCTACGGCCCGGCGGCCCAGAAAGTGGAGGCTTTTGTTGCGGTATTGAAATCCGGCATAACCGTACCGATTAAATTATGGGACGAGCGCCTGACCTCAACCATGGCTAATCGCGTTTTGATCCAGGCCAATGTTCGCCGCAGCGAGCGCAAGGAAAAGGTGGATAAGATGGCTGCGGCGATCTTGTTGCAAAGCTATCTGGATATGGGCCGTTAATACTTTTATGGTGCCACCGCAACCTGGCAGCCTCCGGGCGGGTTTTGCGGCCGATCTGGTAATTTTGGTGGATATTTGCTCCTGAAAAATATTAAATTCAAAATTGTTATTGCCTACGACGGCACGGCCTATCAAGGGTGGCAGCTGCAGAAAATCGGCACGGGCGTGCAGGAGAAGATCGAGGCGGTGCTGGCGCGGTATTATCCCAGTGCTCCCCGGCTGCATAGTTCCAGCCGCACGGATACCGGCGTGCATGCTCTCGGCATGGTGGCGCATTTTGAGATTCCCCGGCCCGAAAACAGGCTGCCGATCGCGCGGTTGGCCATCGCCTTGAATGCCTTTTTGCCTGAGGATATTCGCGTGCTGCACGCCGTCCGCGCGCCGGAAATTTTTCATGCCCGGTTCCATGCCACTGGCAAGCAATACCGGTATTTTGTCTGGAATCATCCTGCCATGAATCCGCTCCTGCTCCGGCGCGCCTGGCATGTGCCGCGCCCGCTGGATTATGGCCGGATGTGTCAGGCGGCGAAAATGTTCATCGGCCGGCACGATTTCAAGTCCTTTGCTGCCAATCATCGCTATGAAATGGAAAACACCGTGCGAACATTGACGCGCTGCCAGGTTAAAAAATCGGGTGCCCAATTTGCGATCATCCTTGAAGGCGATGGTTTCCTTTACAAAATGTGCCGGGGCATTGTCGGCACGCTGGTGCAGGTCGGTTTTGGCAGGTTTTCGCCGGATGATATTCCAAAGATGCTGGAAAAATCCGACCGCCGCGTTGCCGGCATGAGTGCGCCCGCGCACGGCCTGGTGTTGTGGAAAGTATTCTACCAGCGCCGCCGACGGGAGGATCCGGTTCCCGGCACCGTTTTGGAAACGGATGATTAATCCATGAACATTGTTTTAATTGAACCGGAGATACCGCCCAATACCGGCAATGTGGCGCGCCTGTGCGCGGCCACCCGATCGGTTTTGCACCTGATTGAGCCCTTCGGCTTCAAACTGGACGATGCGCAATTGAAGCGGGCTGGAATGGATTATTGGCAACAGGTGGCCTGGCATCGCTGGAAAAGCTGGCCCGCTTTTACCGAGCAACTCCCTCCGAATGCCCGGCTGTGGCTGGTGGAATCGGCTGGCCCTCGGCGTTATAGCGACGTGGCGTATGTGCCGGATGATTATCTCGTATTTGGCCGCGAGACGGCGGGTTTACCCAAACAGCTATTGGAGCAGCACCGGGGAAACTGGCTGCGTATCCCGATGTTCAACTCCCAATCACGTTCCTTGAATTTGTCAAACTGTGTGGCCCTGGTTTTGTTTGAGGCGCTGCGCCAACAGGGATTTGCCACCGAACTGCTCTGAGCCACCCCTCAGGCCATCCCGAAAATCCGCATTAAAAGGTTCAGGGTTCCAAAGGTTACCGTTCCCAAAACCCATTGCACCGGCGGCAATTGCAGCAGCACAATGATGATGATAAATCCGAAGCGCGCAAAGTTGGCGTAAGTTTCATGGCTCATGCCCGTCGCAACGCGCAGGACATGGGAGCCATCCAGCGGTGGAACTGGAATGAGATTGAAGAAGCAAAGAATCAGGCTGAGATAAGCCGCCTGCACGCAAAGCTCCTGCATGGCTGCAACGTGGAAAATGATGCCGGCTCGCGCCAGGGCCACGAGCGCGACGGCGAGCAGCAGATTCATTCCCGGCCCCGCCATCGTTACCAGAATGTCATCGCGGTTGGGGCGGTTGAAATTATAGGAGTTCACCGGCACCGGCTTGGCCCAGCCAATCAGAAACCTGCCTGCCCCGGGCATGAAAATCATCAGCAGCGGCAGAATCACGGTACCGATCGGGTCAATATGCACAATGGGATTTAAGGAAACGCGCCCTTGAAGTCGCGCCGTGTCGTCGCCGCATTTCCAGGCCGTCCACGCGTGGCCGAATTCGTGGAAAGTCAGCAGCGCAATCAGCATGAGATATTGTATCAACCCATCTGCGATGACATTTGTATCCATTTGCTGAATTTAACCGGCGGGTCTCCGTCCGTCGAGACGGAAGCCAAAGGATCTCTGCGGCGGCGACCTAAATGCCTTTCCCCACCTCGGTTGGGGACCAATTCATGAATGGGGTTCTGCTCAGCGGTTCTGAGCGCCAGCCGTCGTATTGCGACCATCAATAACCTCGTGCCGAGCCATTAGCCTCGCCACGGTGTTTCCCACGCATCAAAGAACAGCATCACGCCGGCCGCCGTGGCGCGGGGAGGAGGGGGTTAGCCTCAAAACGAGGTTCCCCCCGGCGATCCTGACGAGGTGGGTCTCTGTCCACACTTTATCCGACATGACGGTTCCGGCAGTTCGTGCGATGTTTTGCGCAAACCCAATACATCCAAACCAGAAAAACTTTGAATAATATGATCAATCGAAAGAACCGCCGGCATCCATTCCGGCTGAAGCGGGCCGCCGGTGCCAAGGGGTTTACGTTAATCGAACTCCTGGTGGTCATCGCGATCATCGCCATTCTTGCCGCCATGCTGCTGCCGGCCCTGGCCAAGGCCAAAGATAAGGCCAAGCAAATTTCCTGTGTTTCCAACCTGAAACAGATTGGCATTGGCATGGCGCTTTATGTGGACGACAGCGCCGGATATTACCCCATTGTTTCTTATGTGAACACCGCCGGCATCTCGGTCAGTTGGGATTTTGAACTCAGCACTTACCTGCCGCAAAAAACTGCCAACTCAACGGCCTCGTCCTCCCTGAATCCTGTGTTTATTTGCACCAGCGCCAAGTACCTGACCAACGGCGTTACGGAGACTTACGGTGCTTCCTGCACGATGTACGGGTTGGATAGCACCGCCAACGCGGGGCTTAACCCGGCTGTTGCCCGAAAAGCCGCGCCGATTCTCAATGCTCCCACCGAAACAATTATAGCGTATGAAGGTGTCGGAAGAACGGATACGGTGGTTGATTACAACAAATGTTATTCCGGTGTCAAATGGAAGCAGTCCACTTCCTCGTCATTAGGGGCTTATTATGACCTGCAAAATCAAAATTATGCAACCAGGAGCTATTTGGATTTTCGCCATGGCTCTAAAAAAGTGATCAATGCTCTTTTCGCTGATGCCGGCGTTCGTTCGGTTACCTTTACCGCCGCATCGTCAACCTGGAATACGAACTTCTGGAACAACCAATAAATTCAAACCTTGAAAATCTGTGGCCGGAAACCCATAAACTCATTACCTTCTGATCAAATCATCCCGACCCATTGTTAAAAAATAAGCAACCATTGAAACAGAAACCATGAAAACACACATTACCATAAAGTCTATCCTCACTTCGCTGGTCCTGACCATCTTCGCGTTGACACCCGGAGCCTGGGCAACCACCTGGTATTCGCAAGGTAGCTTGGATGCCGCCACCACTGGAAGCTGGAATTCCATTGCCAGCGGTGGTGGATCGGTTCCGGGGAATTTTGCCACCTCTGGCGATATTTTCCTGATCCAAAACGGTCATAGCATGACGACTTCCGGGGCCTGGACTCTGGCCACTGGGGTGACGTTGGAGATCGCCAATGGTGGCAGCTTGACCGCCACCGCACAGATTGCCTCCTTGGGCACGTTCAAGGTGGACGCTGGCGGTTACTATATTCACAACTGGGCGGGCACATCCACGAGCGGATCCATCACCGATTTTCCGGGCACAACGCGGACGCTGGATCCGGCCAGCACGGTGGAAATTCAAGCCTGGGGCGGAACTCAGGGGGGAACAATCGTTGCTCTGGCCAACCCGGTTGCCTGGGGCAATCTCATCATTAATATGGCTGCGCAAAATGCAACCTGGGGGCAGGCGGGAACGCTCACCACCGTAAATGGGACGCTAACCATTAAAGCTACCGGGTCGCCCACAACTCGAGATTTTGCGCTGGCTACCACGCAAACCTACACGCTGACCATTGGCGGCGATCTGGTTATCTCGGGCGGGTCGTTAAAATTCTCCGGCACGGGATCTACCCCGTCGGAAACGATCAAACTTTACGGGAATTACTATCAAACTGGCGGTGCCTTCGCCGCTAATGGCAGCGTGGTAAATCCCATGGCTTTCATTTTTGACAGTCATTCCGGCGCGGCCCCTTCGGCTACCTACACCCGGTCCGGCGGGAGCTATACTGGCAAAGCGATCAGCCTTACGGTTGGCGCTGGTAAGACCCTGACCTTAAACAGCAGTTTAAACACCGGCATACCGACGAATGTTGTCAGTCAAGCCTTCACGGTGACCGGCACTTTGAATTGTGGTGCCAATGTCATTTCCGGCGGGTCAACCTTTACCCTCAACAGTGGTGCCACCTTGGGAATCGGCTCGCCGGACGGGATTTCGACCATCGCAGCGACTGGCAATATTCAAGTTACCAACACGCAGAGCTTTAGCTCCTCCGCCAATTACCTTTATAATGGCACAGCGCCTCAGGTTGCCGGCACCGCGCTGCCTGCCACGGTTGCCAGCTTGACAATTAATAATGCCAATGGCGTTAGTTTGAGCCAGAACGTGACCGATTTAGGAGCCTTGAATTTGACTAGCGGCAGTTTGACGACGGCTCCGGGCAGCGTGCTGACTCTGGGCAATGCGTCAACCATTACCGGTGCATCCTCGAGTCAGTTTGTGAACGGTCCTCTGGCTTGGACGTATTCGGCGACCGGTTCCCGCACCTTTCCCATTGGTTTAAATGGAAATTACCGTGCGGTTTCGCTGAACCTGACCACGCTCAGCGGCACACCCACCATTACCATTACGCCGCATGAACCCGCCAGCTTCGGCGGTGCCGCTCCCGCCAGTACGACGCTTTTCAGCACTCGGGACTGGACCGTTGCCAGTTCCGTCAGCAGTGGCAATGTCGGTACGCTGACGGTGGATGGAACGGACTTTTCTCCGGTTGGTGCCGGTCTGCTGGTGGATTGGAATGGAACGACCACGGCCAATTTAACGACCACGGGAACAGCGCCGGTTTACGCTGCGGCCAACGTCGGCTTGACGGCCTCGTCTGATTTCACTCTGGGCGATTTCAACGGCAGTGCCCCTTTGGGCGTCACCACCCAGAACGCGAGTGGGCGGACCAGTACCGGGGTCACATTAAATGGAACGGTCACCGGAGATAATGGTAGCGGGCTGACTGGCTTCGGATTTTACTGGAGTGCTTCACCCGGTGTGAGCGTTTCCAGCACCAAGGCCCAGGTGGGGACATCCGGCTTTGGTCCCTATCCAGCCGCCTTTGCCAAAACAATTGGCAGTTTGAGTGTTAACACGATTTATTATTATCGCGCGTATGCCGTCAATGCCGGGGGCTCGGTATTGGACAGTTCCGATGTCAGCTTTTATACGCTAGCCAATACACCGGCGGCACCCACGGTAAACGGAGCTACCGCCAGCAGCCTGAATGTGACCATTAATGCCGGCGATGGTAATCCCAGCGGCACCCCGTATGCTATTTACGAAACGACGTCTGGAAAATACGTGACGGCCGGTGGCTTGCTGACGAGTGCGACCCCGGTCTTTCAAACCAAGGCGACCTGGGGCAGTCCGGTCGTGGTAAGCGGATTGACTTCTTGTTCCGGTTATGTCTTTGAGGTGCAGGCCCAGAATGGGGACGGCATTTCTACGGCGTTGAGCCTGCCGGCGGCTCCGGCATTCGTTAATATTTCAGCTCTTGGTTCGCCGCCCACGGCTGCCGCTGCTACCGGAATTGGCATAGGCACTTTCACGGCCAATTGGTCAGCTGTCGCGAAGGCCACCAGTTATTATCTTGATGTATCTTTCAACAGCACCTTCACCGCGTTGCTGGGCGGTTATGCCAATCTCAATGTGGGCAACGTAACCAGTACGAACTTGAGTTCCCTGGTGCCCGGCACCTATTACTATCGTGTCCGGGCGGCGAACTGTGTAGGCCCCACGGCTTCGTCCGGAACCATCACGGTTACGGGTTTCACTGGCTCGGGTGGTCCATACACCATGGCACTGCCATTCTACGATAATTTTAATTACGCGCCCGCCACTAATGGGACCGGTTTGGCGCGAGCCTGCACCAACGAGGCCGGTTACTTGCTTTCCGGGATTTGGGTGACGCTGGGAATTTCCAGCGCCCAGGTAACCTACCAAACCACTGGTCTCATCGCTCCAGCCGGTTTGGCCCCGGCTCAGAATGGCGCGGCGGGATCCACCGCCGGAGCCAGCCCCCGGGGTGCCGGGATGCAATATGTTACTCAAAGTGGTGATGGAGCGAGTGTGTATTATTCTTTTATCTATCGGATGAATTCTGCTCCCAACAATGCAAATATAAATGGTGTTTATGCGGCGGCGATTGCCTCCTGCAACAACCTGAAAAATCCGACTGCCAACACGAATGCGCCGGATGGCACGGCGGCCACCATTCTGATCAATACCAACCTGCAGGTGGGGCTTAACCAAGGGGGTGGCTCCACCGCCAACGGAACCTCAGCTTATGGGAGTAAACAGCTTCTTGTGGGCAATACTTATTTAATCGTGGCCCGATATACGTTCCATACAGGTGCTCATGATACGGTGGATCTCTGGGTGAGTCCGGCCAGTTCCAGCTTTGGCGCAAGTGCTCCGGTTCCGGATGTGACGGTGGTTGCCAGCGGCAGTGGGAGTTCGATCAATTTCGGCAGCCTTTCCCAATTTACCATATACAATGATGGCGGAACTGGATTGAGTAGCACTTGGGATGAAGTGCGTATCGGTTCTACCTGGGCCAGTGTGACACCTGGCGCGCCCGAAACAATATCCTCCTTCTCCGGCCTGACCAGCCGGTCTATCGCCTACGGGACTTCTGGTGCTAGTCTGACCTTAAGCGGCAAAGTGAGCGGCCCCGGCCCGGTTTATCCGGCAAATGGAGATACGGTCGCGGCCACCATCAATGGCCGCACGGTCAACGGAACCGTGACTGACAATGTTGGCAGCTTTACCATTCTCTACAATGACGTTTCTTTGACCACTCTTCCGGCGGGCGTTTATGCCATCAATTATCAATATGCCGGCAATGCAAACTTAAATTATTCCGCTTCCCCGGTTGACGTTAGTACGTCCCTTACGGTCACACCTCCCAGCGGGCCGACCTTGGTTTATGCCCGGTCCGGCAATGTGCTGACCTTATCCTGGGCAGATGCCAGTTATCATCTCCAGTCACAAACGAACCCGATCAGTGTCGGCATTTCACAAAATTGGGGAAATTATCCAGACCTGAGTAATCCGATAAGCGTGACCAACAATCCGGCGAACCCCACGGTATTCTTCCGGTTGTCGCAATAGCAAATACTGATTGGGGCATCACCGGGGAATCTCCAGGTGATTATGAGAAAGCGGGGGTGCCATGGAGGCGTCTCCGCTTTATAATGAGTCGAAAATGAATTTGATTTTTGATGCGACTGGCCCAATAAAAATTTTTCCGCTTTTGTTAGCGAACTGAGCATAAGTTGCCATGGCAATGGAGTTCAAAAAAATACAGATTGTATGCCTTACGCTTATTGCTTTCGGATTTCAGCAGGCTAGCGCCTTGAATCCAAACTTTTCGCCGGGCTACAACTTTGATCTGAGCCATTGGTATCTTCAGTTGCCTACTGCCAATGGCGTGCTTACCGGTACTAGCGGCAGCGTGGATTCGGCTTCCACCAGCCAACTTGTCGGCGGTTTTACCAATTCCTTCTTTTATACGGGTTCGGATGGCGCCATGACTTTCTGGGTCCCGGATAATGGCGCCAGGACGGGAGGTTCCAGTCATCCCCGCAGTGAACTACGCGAATTGCTGGATCCCAACAACAGCGGTTTGAATTGGGCGCTTAATGGGACGCATATCCTGAGCGCCCAGCTTAAAGTGCTGCAGGTTCCTGCCGACACCGGAAAGGTCTGCATCGGCCAGATTCACGAACCGAATACCAAGCCGGATGGCAGCGCCAGCGCGAACAATGAGCAGATGATCATGTTCAATCTGGCCAGCCAGACCATTTATGCGAATATTAACCCGGATGGGGACACCAATTCTTCTTTCAGCACGACCTTCCTTTCCGGCTCCAGCGTCAAGACGAATGCCATCATCAATTACACTATTTCGGTGGTGAATGGCTTGCTGACCATCGGTATCAATAACGTTACGAATTCGTGGAACCTTTTCAGCGGCACCAATTATCAGGGCCATGTTTTTGCGAATTGGGACCAGGCTTCCAGTAACACGGTGTATTTCAAGGCCGGAGATTACAACCAGACCTTGAATACCTGCAACTGTTCCAACGACGGCTCGCAAGTGGCTTTTTATGTTTTGAACGTTTATCATGCGCCCGGCATCACGAACCAGCCGACCAACTTTGTGGGCGGGGTGGGCGGAGCGGCCACCTTCCGGGTGGGTGCGATTGGCAATGGAACTTTGAGTTACCAATGGGTGATGAATGGAACCAACTATCTGGCCGGCGCTACCAACGCTTCGCTGGCTCTGGCCAATCTCTCGATTGTCAATCTGGGAAATTACTCCGTGGCTGTGAGCGACAGCACGCCTGGTTTCAATTCCATCACGAGTTCGGTGGCCATTTTGTCTGGCACTAATTTCCCGCCCGCCATCACGAGTCAACCGGTCAGCCAGAGCGTGCTTGCCGCCACCAACGTCATTTTTTCCGTCGGGGAAGTCGGCACCGTGCCGATAACGAACCACTGGTGGTTCAACACCAACACCAGCCTGCCTTGGTCCACCGGCAATTCCATTACCCTCACGAATGTCCAAAATACCAATGCGGGATATTATTTCGTGGTGGTCAACAATAAATTCGGTGCCATCACCAGCGCGGTTGCCGTTTTGTCCGTCAGTGCTCCACCGATTATCACCAATCAGCCGGTGAGTATGCGGGTAGGGGCAGGGACCAATACCACTTTCGCCGTGGGTGCCATCGGTGCGCCGCCGCTTAATTATGGTTGGTGGTTCAATGGCACCAACCAGCTTTCCGGCGCGACCAATGCTTATCTCAGCCTCACAAACGTGTCGGCCAGCAATTCCGGTAACTACACGGTCGTCATCAACAATAGCTTTGGCTCGGTGACCAGCGCCGCCGCGAATTTGGCCGTCGTCGTCAACGTTACTTTCACGAATGCCGGAGGCACGAACTGGATTTGTCCGGCTGGCGTGACCTCGGTTCAGGTGGAATGCTGGGGCGGCGGTGGGGCGGGCGGGAGCGCGCAGAGAACCCTCACCGGAAACGCCTTTGCTGGCGGTGGTGGTGGCGGCGCTTATGCCCGGGACAATACCTTTGCAGTGATTCCGGGAACAAGCTATTTCATTAGCGTTGGTTCGGGCGGAGTCAGTTCCACCAACGATCTCGCCACGGTGGCCGGCGGGGATTCGTGGTTTAGTACGAGCAACTCGCCTTCAACGGTGATTTGGGCCAAAGGCGGCGGTGGTGGACAGACGGTCATTAACCTCACCAATTCTGGTAGGGTCGGCACGAACGGAG